>PUNI01000287.1 GCA_003551745.1 Paracoccaceae bacterium
CCCGGCTGGCGGCGTCTGCAGGCCAATGCCGCAGGACGCCCCGTCGCGCAGCCGCGCGAAACCCGCAACGTGGTCATCGACCTCGACGCCGTGAGCGGTTTCGAGGCCGGAGATCGGGTGTTCCACGCCAAGTTCGGCTACGGCACGGTCGCCGGCATCGAGGGCGACAAGCTGCAGGTAGCCTTCGACAAGGCCGGCACCAAGCACATCGTCGCCCGCTTCCTCGTGCCGGCGGCACAGGCAGACGACGTGCCGTTCTGATCTCAGCCGTCACCGCGTCTGCCGGGGCGGCGGATGACTGCTGCACGCCTTGGCGGCCGTTACCTTATCGCGCCCGTTTGCCAGAGGATCGCATCGTCGAGGCGGTCGTCGCCCCAGAAGATCTCGCGGCCGACGGCGAAGGTCGGTGTGCCGAAGATGCCGAGCGCCATCGCCTCGTCGGTCGCGGCGTCGAGCGCGTCGGCGATCCGTTCGGACTGCGCCGCTGCATGCACCGCGGCCGGGTCGCAGCCGATCTCGCCGAGGCTGGCCGAGATGTTCGGCTCCTCGCCGGCCGGTTCGCCGGCTTCGAACCAGCGGCGATAGGTGGCGCGCGTGTAGGCTTCGACCCAGCCCTGTTCGGCGCCCAGCGTCGCAATCTGGTTGGCCAGAACGAGGCCCTGCAGCGGATAAGGCGCCGGAAGCTTCGGGGACAGGCCGTAGCGTTCCGCACGCCGCGCGATGTCGCGCCACATGTAGGCCGCCTTCACCGGCTTGTCCCGGAAGGGGATGTTGTTCTGTTCGATCATCACGCGGCGCACGTTGAACGCCCGCCAGCGGAAGGTGGCGCCGGTCGTCCGCTGGACCTCGGGCAGCCGCATGACCGTGAGATAGCTGTAGGTGCTGCCGATGGAGAACCAGAAATCGATCGTCGCCACTGCGCTGCCCTCCGCCTTGCGAGCAGGCTAGCGCAGCCGCGATGTGCCGGCAATTCTGCGAACCCGGGCCAGCGGCCGAGGTCATTCGCGGGCTCATGGAGGTGGCGACGGCAGCCGGCTTCGACAGGTCACCTGACGGGCACCGCGTGCCGCAGGTGCCCCTCGGAAACAAGAACGGCGACGCCCGGGAGGAGGTGGGCGCCGCCGCCTTGTCTTGCGACTCGCCTCAGGGAGGAGGTCGAGGCCAGCCGCATTTGCCACGACCTGTCGGCCGGGCTCCCGAACGCCGCTACCCAGGGAGGAGGCGGGCGCACCGTCCGGGCCAGCGACCACCCGCGGGAGGAGGAGGCGGGGGCCGCATCTTGTTGGAGCCGCATGGCTCCGTGTCAGGTTGGCGGTGGCGCGAGGGAGGAGGAGACGCGCCACCGCCTGAACAGAAAACCCAGGGAGGAGGAGGGGCCTTCTGTATTCAATCCTTCTTGCCGTACGCGGCTTCCGCCGCGAGCCGGCTGATCATCGCCCGGCTGATTCCGCGATCGTCGAGTTCGCGTTGCGAACAGCTGCGCAATTCCCGGACCACGCGCGCATACTCGATGCGCCGCATGACGGCGCCTCGCAGCGCCTGCCACGGGCTTGTCAACCAGCCTTTCCCGCGGGGCGAAGGGGCCTGCTCCTGTTCTGTCCTTGTCGTCATCTGCCTCATCTCGACCTGCGGACGGCGTTGCGACCTGCCGCTTGGCTCGTAGGTAGGACGTTGCTGCATCTGCACAATAGCCGCAAGAGAAAATGCTGCCATGCAGAAAGCGCATGCCTGTAACGTTTAAAGCAAAGGCGAATTTACACCCGCTGCCTGCTGCGTGTGCAGCATGAAAAGACCGCCTTGCCATCCGACGGATCCGCGAACAGATGGTTTCGCAAGATTGCTTTGCAAGGTGAACGAGATGACGGTGACGCGCGAAACGGTTCTGGACGCGCTCGGCGAAGTGGCGCTGCCCGATGGCGGAAGTCTGGTTTCGCGCGATCTCGTGCGCGCGCTTGCGGTGGAGGGTGGGCATGTGCGCTTCGTCATCGAGGCGGAGACACCGGAGGCCGCGCAGGCACTCGGCGCTGCCCGCGACCGGGCCGAGGCAATCGTTCGGGCGCTGCCGGGTGTGCAGGAGGCAAAGGTGCTGCTGACCGCGCATAGCCCGGCCGCGAAACCGGCGCCGTCGGGCGGGGTGCGGATCGGCCGGCATCCCGACGCCGGGCCGTCCCGGCCCTCGGGCGTGGACCGCATCCTCGCAGTCGGCTCCGGCAAGGGGGGCGTCGGGAAATCCACGGTCGCGGCCAACCTCGCCGTGGCGCTGGCGCGGCAGGGGCGCCGGGTGGGGTTGCTCGACGCCGACATCTATGGCCCCTCGCTGCCCAGGATGATGGGCGTCAACCGGCGCCCAGCCTCGCCGGACGGCAAGACCATCCTGCCGCTCACTGCGCATGGCGTGACGCTGATGTCGATCGGCTTCCTGCTGCCGGAGGAGGAGGCGGTGATCTGGCGAGGGCCCATGCTGATGGGTGCGCTGCAGCAGCTGTTGACGCAGGTGGCCTGGGGGGAGCTGGACATCCTGATCGTGGACATGCCGCCCGGGACGGGCGACATCCAGCTGACCCTGTGCCAGCGCACGCAGCTGACGGGCGCCATCGTGGTCTCGACCCCGCAGGATGTCGCGCTTCTCGACGCCCGCAAGGCGCTGACGGCGTTCCGCACCCTGAAAACCCCGGTGCTCGGGCTGATCGAGAACATGTCGAGCTACATCTGCCCGAAATGCGGCCACGAGGCGCATCTCTTCGGCGAGGGCGGCGTGGAGCGGGAGGCCGAGCGGCTGGGCCTGCCGTTCCTCGGCGCCTTGCCGCTCAGCCTGGAGGTGCGGGTTTCCGGTGATGCCGGCCGGCCGGTCGCGGCGGGAGAGGGGCCGATGGCGGACGCCTATCTTGGCATCGCGACACATCTGGTTGCCGGCGGGATGGCCTGATCGGCGCTCCGGGAATTCCTGGAACCAGTCAGAGAACGCGAATCACGGCGGGGTTAGCGCCTGTGATTCGGCCGTGATGGCGCCGTCTCTGCCGGTCTTCCCCCATTTCCGGCGTATTCGATCTATCTGTTCCGGGATTGCGTGGGAAAAACGGAATCGGGTTCTAGTGCCCTATATATTGATGCGACGGCTCCCCAGACACCTAAATGAGTTACCTTTGCGGCATTGGCGCGAGGCATCGCTCGCTTGCCCGGCGGTCGCGCCGGTCCTCCAAGCCGAAGCCGAGGCGATTTTTTCTTGCGTACCATGAATTCCCATGGCATCCCTTGTTTCACGATGAGACGGGCAGAGGGGCGGAAAGACCCCACCAGGCAAAGCAGTCAGGTTTCATACAGGCACCCCGCTTCATCGACACGACAAGAGATCCGGCGCGCAAGCGAG
>PUNI01000113.1 GCA_003551745.1 Paracoccaceae bacterium
AATTTACTCTTTTGGGGGAAAGATGACTCTATTTATTAAATCAATACATAATTCCCCAACGCGTCTAAACGTTGCACCTACCCACACAAAAGCTATACTTGGAAACCGCAAAACCTTAAACTTATCAACAAAAGATGATGATAACCTACGATTAACTGATGCATTATATTCTGTAAGCCTAAGCAATATACGAGTACCAATAAACCCGCCAACAAAAGAGAATAACCTTAATGTCTTAGAAATATACTCAGTAAAAATAGACGGTCTTCTAGTAGTAGAGAATTTATTAGTTACACCACCAGCCAATCGTCTAACAGTAGAATGTTCATGTACCTTAAATACATAAACAACACGTTTTAAAGACCCAAAATAAACGGCCGAAAATAATCTAAGAGTCTTAAATGAACGCTCAGTAAATATTGAAGGAAATCTTGCAGTTTTAAATTTATCAATAATCGGACCAGCCAATCTTCTAACAAGTTGCCCCTTATCAACAAAGAACTTATAAACTGTCCTCTTTGAACGGTAATAATTATCTACAACATAGTTAACTATTCGATAAGAAGCACCAATAAAGTCAGTATACTCAGAAGGAAATCTAGAGGTCTTAAAAACCGACTCAACTGGACCAGCAAGTCTTCTAACTGTACGTTTAGGATCCACAATCAAAGACGGTACACGACGTAAAGCCTTAAAATTCTTCCAAAAGAACTCAACAATCTTTAAGAACTCATGCTCAAATAATCGGCTAAATGGTACTAAGGTAAAGGCGTCTCTGTCATACCCACCTTGAAGGTACTTCTCTTGTTTCTCCGCCTTTCTTTCAGAACTGAATGAATGATCAAAACTAACAGAAGGAAACCTTAAAGTTTGATTTGACTCAGATATATTATTGGCTAAAAGACGATCCGACTTATTACTAACAGAAAAATCACTATCAAAACAGGTTCCAAAACGCATATATCCATCACTAAAAGCATTCCTAGCATAACCAAGAGCATAATAACCATCATCAAGCTCTATACCATGAGCATCAAGATTAAACTTTCCTATATCAAAAGTGCCTTCTTCGCTTATAGTATAATCATCTAAGGTAACAAGAGGCATTGGTAGTACTGCTACATGTTGTCTAAATTCTGAGCTAGAGGTTGGACCAGACCAATTCATAGTATAAGTACCAGGTTTAGTTGCTATCCTGTAACTACCCGCACCCCAACGGTTTACATCGTAATTATATAAGTATAGCAAGGTCTGACCGTCACCTGGAACCAAGCCGGGATTTCCGTTTAAATGAACAACTACGTCAAATAAAATACTTGGTACTGATACATTAATAGACCTAGACAAAGTAGTACTAGATACGCTTTGACTGAATGTACTAATATTATTCCATAAAGATGGGGTAAATATATCTTCCCACTTTAGTCCACTAAACTTTGTTAAAGAAGATATTCCAGTTCTTGTTCCAGTACCACTAAAAACAACAGATAAGTCGTGAGCCGACCCCTCAGCAGGTGCATCTTCTTTTCTTATTGCATAAATATAAAGTCGCTGAGTATTTCCCGTATAGGCAGCAACGTGAACTGGTGTCACACCACCATAGTTTATAGAGGATACCGATGCATATCTTACATGTATACCAATAAGTAATATATCTCCGCCCACTGGATTAAGATGAGAGTGTGTCCAATGATCGTTAGTTGTCTGAGCAACAAAACTATTACTAAAAAATGACAAGTCTTGTTTCAAAAAAGAAAATCCACGGCTCTCTACTGGAATTTCAAAATCATCATAAACCTCACCAATAAGTGATAAACTTTTCTCTAAACCCACATTATAAACACTTGGTTCAGAAATTAGATTCACACTATAAAAAGTTTTGATGCCGGTAGTATTCTGGTAACCAAACCCAATATAACCACTCTCCAAATCAAAATCTTGGTAAGTAAAAAACCAAGAACTAGGCTCTGGCTCACCGTCTTCCCACACCTTACCACGTAAGTAAGACCCAACAGCTTGAAATCTAATCCAATAATCAGTATTAATGGACCAAGAATACTCATAATCTTGCATAATTGTAAACCCAGTAGAATATCTAAATAATCGAATATGAGTACCAGACCTAAGAGCCATACCATAACAATATGATGACGTTGGATGAATTCTTAAATAAACAGCAATCTGAGTGAAGCTGTTACTATTAGTCCTAGCCTTTACAAGTATTTCAGAATCTCTAGTAACTGGGGGATACACCCCTGTACTGAGGATTTCTGAAGAAAAAACTACTGGATTACCTACTGATCCACCAGAGAATAGTAAATTACCACCAGACCAATACATATCGTTTGCGCTGCCCATAGGTCTAAAAAAGTCCTTACCAGTAACTCCACCTAATATCCACCTAACAGGTGTAGAATATACAGACCTATGTCTTTCGTCTACATCCCAAATATGCTCCCAAGAAGACGGAATTGATGTAAGACCAATAAAACTAAAAGAGTCAACGTCTACAATTTCAAAGTCACCAAATACAGACGTATTATTATTAGCAGTATACCCAACATACCCAGGACCTAAACTATAATCACAAGCTGTTAAGCTCCACTCTTCTGGTTCTGGTGTTAATTTTCTCCAAACCTTAAACAAAAGATTATCGTTTGGAAGTAAAGAATCGTCACGCTTAACACGAATATTATACCAAACATTGGAATCCATATCAAAGTTACATCTGGCCAGCTCTTGAAGGTCTGCTGTTGGATCACCAGTATATTTAAGTATATATAGATCACCATAGCTTTCTGGACGAATCTGAAACAGGTAACCAATCTCATTTCCTCGTACACCACCAGCAGAAAGCACTACCCCCTGTCGAAATACAGTAGTATATTTATACGCACTTGTTAAAATCTCAACATTAGAGAATGTTCCAGCATCTTTCCAAACAAGGCAAGATCTTTCAAACCCACTTCCAGCATACATAAGGTGAGGACCTTGTGCGGCGGCCAAATCAATAGACCTTCCAGGAGGAACGTTCTTTACAACTCTCTCCAGCTGAACATTATTATCTATTATCACATCTCACCCACTAAGAGGTTCTAAAATCTCTTGGTACGCTTAGTAATCCATTGCCTGCCCTATTTTTAGCCTGTGCAAAAAATAGGTATTTCTTATCTGCCGATAATCCGTGTAGCATATAATCAAAATAGTCTCCAACATTCTTACCGTCTTGCCAATCAAGATATTCCCCAAAAAACATAATCTTTACAAATCCGTTTCCTGTATTTGAAGTTGGGAAACATAATCGTCTATCCCCAGTATTGTATGATCCACCTCCACCTGCTGAGTGAGAAGAAGAAC
>PUNI01000495.1 GCA_003551745.1 Paracoccaceae bacterium
CAGATCGAGACCTGGCCGCTGGCCAAGCTCCAGCCCTACGCGAAGAACGCGAAGATGCATGGCGCCGACCAGGTCGCGAAGCTCGCCGCCAGCATGGCCGAGTTCGGCTGGACCGTGCCCTGCCTCGTGGCCGAGGACGGGGAGCTGATCGCGGGACATGGCCGGGTGCTCGCAGCAACGCAGCTTGGGTTGACCGAGGCGCCGGTGATCGTGCTGGGGCATCTGACCGAGGCGCAGCGGCGGGCGTATCGCATCGCGGACAATAAGCTCACGGAACTGGGCAGCTGGGACGAGGCGCTGCTCTCGGCCGAGTTGCAGGGCCTGCTGGCCGAGGATTTCGACCTGTCGCTGGTCGGCTTTTCGGACGGCGAGTTGGACAAGCTGCTGGCTTTCGATCCGGATGCGGGCAGTGAAGAAGAAGGTGGCGCCGGGGGCTCCGTGCCCCCGGTGACCATCCCCGAACCGCCGCGCAACCCGGCCTCGCGGACGGGCGATCTGTGGATCCTCGGCGATCACCGGCTGCTCTGCGGCGACAGCACGAACCACGATGACGTGCGCCGCCTGATGAACGGCGAGCGGGCGGTGCTGTTCGCGACCGACCCGCCATACCTCGTCGACTACGACGGCTCGAACCATCCGACGCGCAACAAGGATTGGAGCCAGTCCTACGGCGTGACCTGGGATGACAGCAGCCAGGGCGCGGAACTCTATGACGGGTTCATCGCCGCGGCTGTGGCTGAGGCGATCACCGAGGATGCCGCCTGGTATTGCTGGCACGCATCGCGCCGCCAGGCGATGCTCGAGGCCTGCTGGGAAAAGGCCGGGGCCTTCGTGCATCAGCAGATCATCTGGGTGAAGGACCGCGGGGTGCTCACCCGGTCGCACTACCTCTGGAAGCACGAGCCCTGTTTCATGGGCTGGCGTCGCCCGAACCGCCCGCCGAAGGTCGCCGAACAGACGCTGCCCTCAACGTGGGAGATGCCGTCCTTCGCAAAGGACGAGCGACCTGACCACCCCACGCCGAAACCGCTCGACGCCTTCGGCATCCCGATGCGCCAGCATGTGGCGCGCGGCGGGCTCTGCTATGAGCCGTTCTGCGGTTCTGGTTCGCAGATCATGGCGGGCGAGGCCAATGGCCGCCGCGTCTTCGCGATGGAAATCAGCCCGGCTTATGTCGATGTCGCCGTCGAGCGCTGGCAGGCCGAGACCGGTCGCGATGCGATCCTCGATGGCGACGGCCGGACCTTCGCCGAGGTGAAGGCCGAGCGGCTGGGCGACAAGGCTGATGCCGCTGCCTGATGGCCGTCTATTACAACGACGCCGATCCCGCGGCCTGCGCCTGGTTGCGGGAACTGATCGCGGCCGGGCTGCTGCCTGCCGGCGACGTGGACGAGCGGTCCATCCTGGACGTGGAGCCCGCCGACCTGCGCGGCTTCGCGCAATGTCATTTCTTCGCCGGGATCGGCGGCTGGCCCCATGCGCTGCGTCTTGCCGGCGTCGGCACGGACCTGTCCGTCTGGACCGGCTCGCCGCCCTGCCAGCCCTTCAGCCAGGCCGGGCAGCGCAAGGGAAAGGACGATGACCGCCATCTCGCCCCGGCATTCCTGCGGCTCGTCGCCGCCTGCCGGCCTCGGCTCGTCTTCGGCGAGCAGGTCGCCAGCGCAGCAATTCTCGGACCGGTTGGCGGCGCGGCTCGAACAGCGGCTTCAGGTCCGGCTGGCTGGGCGTGGTTCGACGCTCTGGCGGCTGACCTGGAAGCGGCATCTTACGCCGTTGCAGCGGCCGATCTGCCGGCTGCGGGCATCGGCGCGCCGCACATCCGTCAGCGGCTGTTCTTTGGCGCTGTCGTCCTTGAGCCGCGCGGGCTGGGCGACGGCCTCGGCGCGGGACCACAAGGACGGGTCGGAATGCCGGGCGGTGCCGATCAACGCGCTGCTAGGTCGGCAGGTCTGGCTCGCGGGCTGGCCGACGGCCATGGCGGGCTCGCCCGCGACGGAGACATACAACGCGGCAGGCAACACGGATGCGAGCCGCAGGACGGTGAAACTTGTGGATTGGTCGAAGGCGCCGAGCCCACCGGGGCCGATGCGACGTACGGCGTCTGGCGAGATCCGGACTGGCTCCTCTGCCGGGATGGTCGCTGGCGGCCCGTTGAGCCCGGAACATTCCCGCTGGCTGATGGGATACCCGGCCGCATGGGGCTGCTGCGGGGCTACGGCAATGCGATCGTGCCGCCGCTCGCGGCGGAGTTCGTGACTGCGTTTCTGGAGAGCCTGCGATGAGGCAGAGCCGGATCATGTCCATGGTCGAGGCCGCGACGAATGTTGTCGTCGGCTACGTTCTGGCGATCGCGACGCAGATCGTCGTGTTCCCGTGGTTCGGGATCGAGACGGGGCTCGCCGAGCACATGGCAATTGGCCTCGCCTTCGTCGGCGTCTCGTTGGCGCGCGGCTATCTGCTGCGGCGGCTGTTCGAGGCGATCCGGATGCGGAGCGCGGAATGAGAGCCCGCCGCCCGAGCAAGGGCGGCGGCATTGAAGTCGTCGTGCTGCGCGGTGTCAGTCGCTTATGGCGTAGACACGGCCCCTCCCGTCAACCTTCTCGGAGGTGATCGTCAGACCCAGCTTTTTCTTCAGCGCGCCGGAGAGGAAGCCTCTCGTGGTATGTCCGGCCCAGTTCGTGGCGGCCATGATCTCGTCGATGGTGGCACCACTCTCGGCGCGGAGCATTGCGATCACCGCCTCCTGCTTGGTGCCGCTGCGGCGGCGGGCGGGCTCCGGCGCGGTGGCGGCGTCGCGCTGCCCGTCCGGCTGCTGTTCCGGATCATCGGTGATCCCGAGTGTGCCGTAGGCCAGCGGCGTGGCGCGAAGGGTGATCGGGCCGCGCTCCTCGTCGTGCCGCCAGACCGTGTTGAGGTCGGTGGCCGCGACTTCCTCGATCAGCCCGCGCTTGAGCAGGCTCTTGCAGACATTGCCGACGGCGCCGCCCTTGATGCTGGCGGTGACGGGGAACAGCATCCCGTCCTCGCGCGCGCAGGCTGCGGACAGGATGACGGCTTGGGTGTCGGACAGCTGAATCTGGGTCATGGGTCGTCTCCGTTTTCGAGGCCCGCGTCATGCGGCGCCTTCTACGACCCCAAGCCGCGCTGGGCGCGGCAGGAGTTCCGGCGGTGCCGGATGTCAGCGGGCGTGCTCGCCCTCGCCGAAGGCGCTGTCGGTGATCTCGCGCAGCTTGGCGCGGTAGTGGTTCAGGGTGCCGACGTCGCCCCAGTCGATCTCGTCGGGATGGGTGTCGAAGTGGTCGGCGCTGAGGGCGGCGAGCCGCTCCAGCATCGCGTCGATCTCGGTCTTCGCG
>PUNI01000319.1 GCA_003551745.1 Paracoccaceae bacterium
CGTCGACCTGAGTTGCTTTGTGCGCCTAATGGAGCCTCGAGCGCGACGAGAGAGCACGTCGTGTTCGCCATGTGTTCACTTCATCGGCCGTGCAAAATCCAAATGCGATAGCCCTAAGTCCTGCGGGGCGCCGTCGAGGCATTTCTCGTACCAGTCGGTCCAGAACTTCCATTCCGGCCCGCTGGAGAGACGTGCATTCCTCATCGCATCCCACTCGACATGGATTGGATTTCTGTTACCATGCCACAATGGACGGCGATGAAGCGTGGCTGCATTCAGAATTGACTGCCGATCTTCTGCTAATGACAAAAACGATTCTTCAAAGTTTGCCACGGCAAAGGAATAGTTGACGGCCATCGACGTACAATCGAAGGCTGCGGCTAGAGAACTTGCACTGAAAGATGCCAAGGCAGATGCGGCGGATCCTGCGGCCAACATCGCCGGCATCGCAGACGCGGGCGCGCGGCTGGAAAGCGAATGAAGATCAGCAATTATGGAAATCCTACAAGCAATGGTGGGGTCTTCCTGGAAAGCGACCACTCCCGACATCAGAACGGCTCGGAAGGTCGCAAGAGGTGTCGGTATTGAGCTTGGATTACTGCCTGCGGACATTCCAAGAATGGAAAGCGGTAGCACCCGCATCGCGGCGCGGTGCGCTATTGTGGTTGCGATACGTTGGGCCTCGGTCTGATCGGCCTCGGTATCTTGAGGCAGGCCGGCGAGCCAGGCCCTGAGGCTGTCGCTGTCGGGTATCTCAGGCACCTCCGTCATGCCGCCACAATCCCCGCAAACGGGCGGGCGGGCAAGGCGGGGTCACTCGCGGCGCAGCACCTTCCGGCGCAGCCAGTGGCCGAGGTAGAAGAGCGGCCAGCGCAGGACGGAGGCACCGGCGGCCAGCGCCAGAACGCCGAGGAGCGGCCCTTGCTGATAGGTGACATAGCCCAGCAGCGGGATGCCGGTGACGATCAGCAGCGCCGCCCCCGGCCAGTGGGTGCGCTGCGGCATCATCGCGATCGCGGTTGCCGCCAGAACCCAAACGCAGGCCAGCGCCAGCGCGTTGCTCATCCCGCACCTCCGGCAGCCCGCGGCGCGGCCGCGGCCATCCGCCCCGGCAACGCGTTCGCCCAGGCCGAGATCGTGCCGGCGCCGAGGCAGACCACCATGTCGCCCGGCCGCGTTTCGGCCAGCACCATCGCCAGCAGATCGTCCTCCGAACCGAGCGCACGCACGTTGCGGTGACCGTGGCGGACCAGACCGGCCACCAGATCGTCGCGGCTCGCGCCCGCGATCGGGGCCTCGCCGGCGGCATAGACCTCGCCGATACCGACCACGTCGGCCTCGTTGAAGCAGGTGCAGAAATCCTCGAACAGCGCCGAGAGCCGGGAGTAGCGGTGCGGCTGGTGGACGGCCACGATCCGCCCGTCGCCCGGCCCCAGCGCCTGGCGCGCGGCCTTCAGCACCGCCGCAATCTCCACCGGATGGTGGCCGTAGTCGTCGATCACCGTCACGCCCAGAGCCCCGCCGACGTTGGTAAACCGACGGTTTACGCCCCGGAAGCCGGCGAGCGCGTCGCGGATCTCGTCGCCGGTCATGCCGAGATGGCGGCCGACCGCGACGGCGGCCAGCGCGTTCGACACGTTGTGGTCGCCCGGCATCGGCAGGCGGCAGTTCGCGATCACCCGGTCCTCGGCCTGCAGCGCGATGTCGAAATGCGCCACGCCGCCCTCGTAGCGCAGGTTGATCGCGCGCACGTCCGCCTGGGCATTGAAGCCGAAGGTCACCACCCGACGGTCGGTCAGCCGGCCCACCAGCGCCTGCACCTCGGGATGGTCGGTGCAGCAGACCGCGAGCCCGTAGAAGGGGATATTCGAGGCGAACTGGTGAAAGCCCTCGCGCAGCGCGTCGAACGACCCCCAGTGCTCCATGTGCTCGGGATCGATGTTGGTGATGATGGCGATGGTGGCCGGCAGCCGGTTGAAGCTGCCGTCGCTCTCGTCGGCCTCCACCACCATCCACTTGCCGGCGCCGGCGCGGGCGTTCGAGCCATAGGCGTGGATGACGCCGCCGTTGATCACCGTGGGATCGATGCCGCCGGCGTCGAGCATGGTGGCGACCAGCGTGGTGGTTGTGGTCTTGCCGTGGGTGCCGGCGACGGCGATGTTGTCGCGCAGGCGCATCAGTTCCGCGAGCATCTCGGCGCGGCGCACCACCGGCAGGCCGCGGCGGCGGGCCTCCGCGAGTTCGGGGTTGTCGGGCCGGATCGCCGAGGAGACCACCACCACCTCGGCGCCATCGAGGTTGCCGGGCCGCTGGCCGATGAACACCTGCGCGCCGAGGCGGCGCAGCCGGCCGGTGATCGGGGTCTCCTTCAGGTCGGAGCCCTGCACGCGATAGCCCAGCGTGATCAGCACCTCGGCAATGCCCGACATGCCGATGCCGCCGATGCCGGTGAAGTGGATGGGGCCGATGTCGAGCGGCATCTTGGTGGCGGGGCTCATGTCGGGCGGCGCTCCTCTGCAACGTCCTCGACCAGCGCGACCAGCCGCTCGGTGGCGTCCGGGCGCCCGGCGCGCACCGCGGCCAGCGACATGCGCAGCGCAAGCTCGCCATCGCCCAGCACATGGGCGATCTCGGCGCTGAGCAACTCGGGCGTCAGCGTGTCCTGCGGCATGACGATCGCCGCGCCGGCCTCGGCGCAGGCGCGCGCGTTGGCGGTCTGGTGGTCGGCGGTGGCGAAGGGATAGGGGATCAGGATCGCCGGGCGCCCGATCACCGTGAGGTCGGCGAGCGTCGAGGCCCCCGCACGGCAGACGACGAGCTGCGCCTCGCTGAGCCGGCCGGCAATGTCGTTGAAGAAGGGCTCCACCTCGCAGGGCACACCGATTTCGGCATAGGCGGCGGCCACGCGCTCGACGTCCTCGGGCCGGGCCTGCTGGGCCACGCGCAGGTGGCGGCGGATCGTCTTTGGCAGAAGCGCGACGGCGGAAGGCACGAAATCGGCGAAGGCGCCGGCACCCTGGCTGCCGCCCGTGACCAAGAGGCTCATCGGATAGTCGCCGGGCGGAATGTAGGGCGCCGCGGCCCGGGCCAGCACGGCGGCGCGCACCGGATTGCCGGTGTGCGTGCCGGCCGCGCCCTCGGGCAGCGCGGTCGGCCAGATGCCGCAGGCCAGCGCCTGCACCCGCCGCGCGAAGACCCGGTTGACCTGCCCCAGCACGCCGTTCTGCTCGTGGATCATCCGCGGCAGGCGCAGCAGCCAGGCCGCCAGCAGCGCCGGGATCGAGGGATAGCCGCCGAAGCCCACCACCACCGCCGGGGCCCGGCGACGGAACTGGGCGAGGGCCGCGCCGAC
>PUNI01000406.1 GCA_003551745.1 Paracoccaceae bacterium
CGGGGATCTCCAGCGTCTCGGCCAGCCGGTCCGGGGTGACCCAGGCATAGGCGATGCGCGGCCCCTCGGGCAGGGTGAACATGTCGGGGTTGTCGGCGTGGAAGGCGCGCAGCTCGGCGTCCGTGGGCGCGGGAATCGGCGTCTCCAGCGCCCCGCGGTCCAGCGTGATCACCTCGAAATCCCGCTGTTCGGCGAACCAGTCGAACACGGTGTCGGTCCACACGCCGGGCGCGGGCACGGCCGAGACGGCGCCGGCCTGCAGGATCTCGCGCGCCAGCTCCATCCGGATGCGGTCCTCGAATTCCCGCTCGCTCCAGCCCTCCTGCTGCAACAGGAAGCGATAGGCCTCGCGGTCGAAGCTGCCGTCGATGCCCTGGAAGGCGGCGATGCCGAGAAGTTCGTCGCGCACGGTCTCGTCGCTGACCGAGATGCCCAGCCGCATCGCCTCGTTCTCCAGCGCCGCGGTGGTCACCAGACGGCGCAGCACGGCGCGGTCGAGGCCCGCCTCCTGCACCTGGCTCCAGGGCAGGGCCTGCCCGCTGCGCTCCTGCGCCGAGCGGATCTCGCGCTGCAATGTTCGGAAATATTCCTGCGCGGTGATCTCGCGGTCGCCCACCTGGGCCACGCCGCGCACCCCGCCGCCGAAGCCGTCCACCCCGAAGCCCGCCAGGCCGATGATCAGCAGCCCCAGGATGATCCAGACAAAGATCCGCGACGTGCGGCCCTTGGCTGTGCCCGCCCCCTTGTTGCCCGCCGGTTTGGCCATGCGCGCCTAGCTCCCGTGTCCTGTCCGCTGTCCGCGCCGCGGTGCCCTCCGGTGTCCCGGTGGCGCCGGGTGCGATCCGGCATCGCTGCCGTGGCGGGCCGTCGCCCGTCCGCCGCGGCCAGCGCCTTCCTAGAGGCCATGGCCGGGCGGGGCAAGCGCACCCAGGCCCGGAGCGGGGCGCGGATCACGTCGCCGTTGTCGCCCTGTGCCCTGGCTGCCGTCGCGCCCGGGCTCGGGCGGGCGGGGCCGGGGGCATCGTTCGCCCGGGCGCCGCCGCCGAGGGGGCTCGATGCCCCCGACGGCGGCGACCTCCCGACCCTTCAAAAAGTGCGTGGCGGCTCAGCGGCGAATCGTCACCCGCTCCATCCGGTCGGGCTGCGCCACCGCGCCGTTGCGCGCCGGATCGCCGCGGGTGATGGCATCGACGACTTCCATGCCCTCGACCACGCGGCCCACCACGGTGTACTGCCCGTCCAGATGCGGCGCCGGCGCGAACATGATGAAGAACTGCGCGTTGGCGCTGTCGGGATCCTGGGACCGCGCCATGCCCACCACGCCGCGCTGGAATGGCAGCCGCGAGAATTCGGCCTGCAGGTTCGGAAGGTCGGACCCGCCCATGCCCGCGCGCGCCGTATCGCCGTCGGCGCGCCCGAACTGCACATCGCCGGTCTGGGCCATGAAGCCCTCGATCACGCGGTGGAACACCACCCCGTCATAGGCGCCGTCCTCGGCCAGCGTGATCAGCCGTTCGGCATGCTGCGGCGCCGCGTCCTCGCGCAGGTCGATCACGATCTCGCCCGAGGCCCCGCCGCCTGCGCCGGGGGCGACCTCGATCACCATGTAGGGTCCGCCGGTGTCCACCGCGTCGGGATCGGACTGTGCCGACAGCGCGCCGGTGCCATAGGCATAGATCCCGCCCAGGATCGCAAACCCCAGCGCGAACAGCCCGCCGACGATCAGGCCATCACGACGCATCGGCGGCCACCTGCACGCGGATCATGCGGTCGGGCGTCGCCGGCGGCTCGCCCCGGGTTATGGCGTCGACATGCTCCATCCCGGAAATCACGCGGCCATAGACCGTGTATTGCCCGTTCAGAAAATGATTGTCGGCGAAGTTGATGAAGAACTGTGAGTTGGCGCTGTCGGGGTTGGAGGACCGCGCCGCCCCCAGCGTGCCGCGGTCATGGGGGATGCGGCTGAATTCCGCCGGCAGGTCGGGCAGGTCCGAGCCCCCGGTGCCGGCCCGCCGCAGGTTGAAGTCCTTGCCGGCGTTGCCATGCGCCACATCGCCGGTCTGGGCCATGAAGCCCTCGATCACGCGGTGGAACACCACCCCGTCATAGGCGCCGGCGCGCGTCAGTTCCTTCATCCGCGCGGCATGTTGCGGCGCCACGTCGGGCATCAGCGCGATCACCACCGTGCCGCCCTCCAGCTCCATCAGGATGGTGTTCTCAGGATCCTCGATCTCGGCCATGCGGCCCTCCGTTCTGCGGGTGTCGGCTTGGTCCACAGGGTAGGCGCCATGGGGCCCGAGGGAAACCCCCGCCTGCGGCGCGGGCGCACGGCCATTGTCGGTGCCGGCGCGGGCGCGACCGGCAGTTCCCGGCCTATCCTGCGGCGGCGCCACGCTTTGCCGGCGGGCCCGGTGCAGGGGGCGTCGGGCTGTCAGCGCTGTTCTGCCTGCCTATCTCCCGACTTCGTGACCGGTTGACGCCGGAGGGGGCAGCGGCAAGAACACACAGGCACGGGACAGGGAGAGGCACGCATGGGCTGGAAAACCCTCGACGACATCGACTTCGCCGGCAAGACGGCGCTGGTGCGGGTGGACCTCAATGTGCCCGTCCGGGACGGGCGCGTCAGCGACACCGCACGGATCGAAGGCATCCTGCCGACGGTGCGCCACATCACCGGCGCCGGCGGCAAGGCGGTGCTGCTGGCGCATTTCGGCCGGCCCAAGGGCAAGCCGGTGGCGGAGATGTCGCTGGAGGTGGTGCGCCCGGCGCTGGCCGCGGCGCTGGGGGCGCCGGTGGGCTTTGCCGCGGACTGCATCGGCGGGCCGGCCAAGCGGGCGGTGGCGGAGATGGCGCCGGGGGCGGTGGTGCTTCTGGAAAACACGCGCTTTCACGCCGGCGAGGAGGCCAACGACGCGGCCTTTGCCGCCGCGCTGGCGGCGCTGGGCGATGTCTATGTCAACGACGCCTTTTCGGCCGCGCACCGGGCGCATGCCTCGACCGAGGCCCTGGCGCGGCTGCTGCCGGCCTGTGCCGGACGGCTGATGGAGGCCGAGCTGACGGCGCTGGAGGCCGCGCTGGGCAGCCCGCAGCGGCCGGTGGCGGCGGTGGTCGGCGGGGCCAAGGTGTCGACCAAGATCGCGCTGCTGGAGCATCTGGTGGAGAAGGTCGACCATCTGGTGATCGGCGGCGGCATGGCCAACACCTTTCTGGCCGCGCAGGGCCATCAGGTGGGCAAGTCGCTGTGCGAGCACGACATGGCCGAGACGGCGCGGCGCATCCTGGAGGCGGCCGAGCGGGCGGGCTGTGCGGTGCATCTGCCCGCCGATGTGGTGGTGGCGGCCGAATTCC
>PUNI01000253.1 GCA_003551745.1 Paracoccaceae bacterium
AGGCCGCCCCTGGTGAGACGGCTGGCGCCGGTGGCAGCCGCGGCCGGCCGTGACCGCTTGCCCCGCGGCCGGACCTCGGGCAGAAGGCCGGCCATGGCCCGCGCCGCGCCCGCCTTCACCTGCACCGCCTGCGGTGCGGTCCACCGCAAATGGGCCGGGCGCTGCGACGCCTGCGGCGCCTGGAATTCCATTGTCGAGGAAACCCCGCTCGCGGCCGGCCCCAAGGGCGTGACGGCCCGCGGCCGGACGGTGGCCCTGTCGACGCTGGCCGAGGCCGAGGCGCCGCCGCCGCGCACCGTCTCCGGCATGGCCGAGTTCGACCGGGTGCTGGGCGGCGGGCTGGTGCCGGCCTCGGCGATCCTGGTGGGCGGCGACCCGGGCATCGGCAAGTCGACGCTGCTTCTGCAGGCCGCCGCCGCCGTCGCCCGCGCCGGGCTCTCCTGCCTCTATGTCTCCGGCGAGGAGGCCGCCGCCCAGGTGCGGATGCGCGCCCAGCGGCTGGGCCTTGCCGACGCGCCGGTGCGACTCGCCGCCGAGACGAGCCTGCGCGACATCCTCACCACGCTCGACGCCGAACGCCCGGGCCTCGCCGTCATCGATTCGATCCAGACCATGTGGCTCGACAGCGTGGAGAGCGCGCCGGGCTCGGTCGCCCAGGTCCGCGCCGCCGCCCACGACCTTGTGAGCTTCGCCAAGCGGCGCGGCACCGCGGTGATCCTCGTCGGCCATGTCACCAAGGAGGGCCAGATCGCCGGGCCGCGCGTGGTCGAGCACATGGTCGACACCGTGCTCTATTTCGAGGGCGAGCGCGGCCATGCCTTCCGCATCCTGCGCGCCGTGAAGAACCGCTTCGGCCCGGCCGACGAGATCGGGGTCTTCGAGATGACCGGCGCGGGGCTGGCCGAGGTCGCCAACCCATCGGCGCTGTTTCTCTCCGATCGCGACCGGCCGAGCCCCGGCGCGGCGGTCTTCGCCGGCATCGAGGGCACGCGGCCGATGCTCACCGAGATCCAGGCCCTGGTGGCGCCGTCGAGCCTCGGCACCCCGCGCCGGGCGGTGGTGGGGCTCGATGCGGCCCGGCTCTCGACGATCCTTGCGGTGCTCGAGGCCCGTTGCGGCATCCCCTTCTCGGGGCTCGACGTGTTCCTGAACGTCGCCGGCGGGATGCGCGTGGCCGAACCGGCGGCCGACCTCGCCGTGGCCGCCGCGCTGCTGTCGGCGCGCGAGGACATCGCGCTGCCGGCCGACACGGTGGTCTTCGGGGAAATCTCGCTCTCGGGCGCGCTGCGCCCGGTGGGGCAGACCGAAAACCGGTTGAAAGAGGCGCGAAAACTTGGTTTCACACGCGCCATCGCGCCGGCCCGCAGCAAACTGGGTGCGGGAGAGGGAATGCGCGTGCGCGAGCTGTCCGACCTGACCGCCTTCGTCGGCGAGATGTTCGGCGCGGGCTAGCGCGCAGACAAGAGCAGGACGGCAGGCATGGACGGCTTCACCCTGATCGACGGGATCGTGGCGGCGGTGATCGTCGTCTCGGCGATCCTCGCCTATTCGCGCGGGCTGGTGCGCGAGGTCATGGCCATCGCCGGCTGGGTGATCGCGGCCGTGGCGGCCTTCATCTTCGCGCCCTCGGTCGAGCCGCTGATGCGCGAGATCCCCGTCGTGGGCGGCTTTCTCGCCGATAGCTGCGAACTTTCGGTGATCGCCGCCTTCGCCACCGTCTTCGCCGCCGCGCTGGTGGTGGCCGCGCTGTTCACCCCGCTTTTCTCCAGCGTGGTCCGCCGGTCGGCGCTGGGGGGCATCGACATGGGGCTGGGCTTCCTGTTCGGCGTGGCCCGCGGCGTGCTGCTGGTGGCGGTGGCCTTCATCGCCTACGACCGCGCGGTGGCCGACGGCACCGTCGAGATGGTGGACAACAGCCGCTCGGCCGCGATCTTCTCCCGCGCGGCCACCTCCCTCGAGGAAGCGGTGCCCGAGGACGCGCCGAACTGGATCGTCCAGCGCTACGAGGATCTCGTCGCCGCCTGTGGCCCGGCTCCGGCGCCGGCGGTAACGCCGGAGGCGGCACCGGATGCGACGGGCGGGTGACAGCAGCGGCCTCGCGCGCTAGATCGGGTATGTCTGCCGCTCCGAGACCGTTGCCCATGCCCGAACTGCCCCGGCTTCCCTTCGATGACGACAAGCTGCGCGAGGAATGTGGCGTCTTCGGCGTGATCGGCGTGCAGGACGCCGCCAATTTCGTCGCCCTCGGCCTGCACGCGCTGCAGCATCGCGGCCAGGAGGCGGGCGGGATCATCACCCACAACCCCGGGACGGGGTTCCACTCCGCCCACCGCTTCGGGCTGGTGCGCGACAGCTTCACCAAGGCGAGCCTGATGGAGACGCTGCCGGGTCCGCTGGGGATCGGCCATGTCCGCTATTCCACCGCCGGCTCGAAGGGAGCGGCCTCCATCCGCGACGTGCAGCCCTTCTTCGGCGAGTTCGCCATGGGCGGCGCGGCCATCGCCCACAACGGCAATCTCACCAATGCCGAGGCGCTGCGCCGCGAACTGATCGAGCGTGGCTCGATCTTCCAGTCGGCCTCGGACAGCGAGTGCATCGTGCATCTGATGGCACGCTCGATCCAGCGCAGCATCGCCGAGCGCATGAAGGACGCGCTGCGCCGGGTCGAGGGCGCCTTCTCGATCGTGGCGATGACCCGCACCAAGCTGATCGGGGTGCGCGACGCTCTCGGCGTGCGTCCGCTGGTACTGGGACGCATCGGCGAGGGCTGGGTGCTTGCCTCCGAGACCTGTGCGCTCGACATCATCGGCGCGGAGTTCCTGCGCGAGGTCGAGCCGGGCGAGATGGTGGTGATCGAGAACGGCGCCGCGCAGAGCTTCCGCCCCTTCGAGACCCGGCGCCCGCGCTTCTGCATCTTCGAGCATGTCTATTTCTCGCGCCCCGATTCGATGCTCGGCGGCCGGTCGGTCTATGAGACGCGCCGCGCGATCGGGGTGGAGCTGGCGAAGGAGGCGCCCGTGGAGGCCGACCTCGTCTGCGCCGTGCCCGATTCGGGCACGCCGGCGGCCATCGGCTTCTCCCAGCAGTCGGGCATCCCCTTCGCCATGGGGATCATCCGCAACCAGTACATGGGCCGCACCTTCATCGAGCCGACCGAGCAGATCCGCAACATGGGCGTGCGGCTGAAGCTGAACGTCAACCGCGCGCTCAGCCGGGGCAAACGGGTGGTGCTGGTGGATGACAGCGTGGTACGCGGCACCACCAGCCAGAAGATCCGCGAGATGATCCTCGATGCGGGCGCCGCCGAGGTGCACTTCCGCATCGCCTCGCCGCCCACCGCCT
>PUNI01000088.1 GCA_003551745.1 Paracoccaceae bacterium
GGGCGGGTGGGGCCGCCGCCGGGGCGCGCCGCCGAGCGGGGCTCGATGCCCTGCGAGGCGGCTCCTTCCCCACCTGGCAGTCTCAGTCGGCGTCCGCGTTCCGCCCCTGTCGCGCCCACATGCCCGCATAGCGCCCTCCGAGGGCCAGAAGCTCGGCATGCCGGCCCTCCTCCGCCACCCGGCCGGCCTCCAGAACCACGATCCTGTCGGCGTCGACCACTGTCGAGAGCCGGTGCGCGATGGTGATCACCGTCCGGCCTCGCCCCATCGCCTTCAGGCTCTCCTGGATCGACTGTTCGGTATGCGTGTCGAGCGCCGAGGTCGCCTCGTCCAGAAGCAGGATCGGCGGGTCCTTCAGGATCGTGCGCGCGATCCCCACGCGCTGCTTCTCGCCACCCGACAGCTTCAGCCCGCGCTCGCCCACCGGCGTGTCATAGCCCTCCGGCAATCCGGCGATGAAGTCGTGGATGCGCGCGGCCCGCGCCGCCGCCTCCACCTCGGCCTGCGCGGCGTCGGGCCGGCCGTAGGCGATGTTGTAGCGGATGGTGTCGTTGAAGAGCACCGTGTCCTGGGGCACCACCCCGACGGCGGCGTGCAGGCTGTCCTGGGTGACGTCCCGCACATCCTGCCCGTCGATCCTCAGCGCCCCGCCTGTGACGTCGTAGAAGCGGAACAACAGCCGGCCGATGGTGGATTTGCCCGCCCCCGAGGGCCCGACGATCGCCACCGTCTCGCCCGGGCCGACGCGGATCGTCACCCCTTTCAGGATCGGTCGCGCCGGATCGTAGCCGAAGCGCACCGCATCGAAGACAACCTCGCCGCCCGCCACCCGCAGCGGCCGTGCGCCGGGCCGGTCGGAGACCTCGGCGGGCTGCTCAAGCAGATCGAACATCTCGCCCATGTCCACCAGCGCCTGGCGGATCTCGCGGTAGACCGTGCCGAGGAAGCCGAGCGGCAGGGTGATCTGGATCATGTAGGCGTTGACCATCACGAAGTCGCCCACGGTCAGATCGCCGCGCTGCACGCCGAGCGCCGCCAGAACCATCACGATCACCAGCCCGGTGGTGATGATCAGCGCCTGCCCGGAGTTCAGGAAGGCCAGCGTGTAATTCGTCTTGAGCGCGGCGATCTCGTAGCGGGCCATCGCGCCGTCATAGCGCCGCGCCTCCCAGCCCTCGGCGTTGAAGTACTTCACCGTCTCGAAGTTCAGCAGGCTGTCGATCGCCTTCTGGTTGGCGTCGGTGTCCTGGGCGTTCATCTCGCGCCGGATGCGCACCCGCCATTCGGTGACCCGGAAGGTGAAGATCACGTAGAGCGCGACTGTGCCCACCACCGCGACCAGATACCAGACATCGAACAGCAGGAAGAGGATCACCGCCACCAGCGTCAGCTCCAGCATCAGCGGACCGACGGAAAAGACCAGGAAGCGCAGCAGGAAGTCGACGCCCTTCACCCCGCTCTCGATGATCCGGCTCAAGCCGCCGGTCTTGCGGGTGATGTGGTAGCGCAGGCTCAGCCGGTGGATATGGGTGAAGGTCTCCAGCGCCAGCCGGCGCAGCGCCCGCTGGCCGACGCGCGAGAAGATCACGTCGCGCAGCTCCTGGAACCCCACGGTCATCAGCCGGGCGAGGCCATAGGCCACGGTCAGCCCCACCGCTCCAAGCGCCAGCAGCACGCCCGGGCCGTCGGCCTCGCCGGCCAGCGCATCCACCGCCAGCTTGTAGATCAGGGGCGTGCCCACCGCGACCAGCTTGGCCGCCACCAGCGCGGCGAGCGCACCGACCACCCGCCGCTTCGCCCAGGTCTCGCCCTCGGGCCAGACATAGGGGAGCACCTTGCGAATGGTCCGCAGGCTGCTGCGCCGCTCCGCCCGCTCGAGCCGCGCGCGCTCTGCCGCGCTGGCGGCGGCTTCGGCCGCGCTGGCGGCAGGTTCGGTGGTGGCGGTCATGGCTGGCTCGGCGCTGGCGATCCATCTACCCTAGGGCGCGGGTCTTGCGAAGACCAGAGCACGGCCGCCTGCGCCGCAGCCGGGCGGAGGCCGCCGCTGCGGCGGCAAGGGTAGACGCGACCGGCAGACCGCCTCTCAGGGCGCCGCGTCCCCGATCTCCGGCAGGGCGAAGACCTGCCCGGGATAGATCAGGTCGGGGTTGCGGATCTGGTCGCGATTGGCCTCGAAGACCTGAACGAACAGGAAGCCGCTGCCATAGGTGCGCTCCGAGATCCCCCAGAGCGTGTAGCCCGGCTGCACCGTCACGACCCGGGCGCGCGGCGCCGCCGCGGGGGCCTCTGTCGCCGGATCCGCCGCGGCAGCGGCCAGCAGCGCCGGGTCTTCGCGCCGGAACGGCGTCTCGAAGCGCGAGATCACGGCTCCGTCGGCGTCGAGCTCATCCACCCGCAGGGTATAGACTCCGGTATCCACATCCGGCAGGGCGCTCTGCCACGCCCCATCTTCGCCGACCGCGGCCGTCTCCAGGACCCGGTTGTCGAGATAAAGCCGCACCGCCGCGCCCGCCGTCGCCCGGCCGGCCAGCTCGACCGCCCCGGCCGCGGAATAGCTGATCGCGTCGACGACGACATTCTCGGCTAGATCGCCCGGCCCCAAGTTCTCCGGGGCCTGCAGCACGCGCAGGCCGGCCTCGCCGGCCAGCACCACGGTCGGCGCGGCCACCGCCTGGCTCACCCTCGACGCCTCTTCGGGGGACGGCCCTTCAGCCTCCCTCAAAGCCTCTGTCACCGCCTCCGGACCGGAGGCGGCCACGGATGGCGGCGGCGTGGTCCCGGGCAGCGGATCGGACCCGGCGGTCCCAGGGGCGGCCGTCGCCTCCACGGCCGGCGCCAGATCCGGCAGCGCCGCCGGCCCGTCATCGCCTGGCCCGCCATCGGGCAGCGGTGTCCCCGCGGCCAGCTCCTCCGCGCCGGACGCCCCGGGGCGCGTTTCGGCACGCTGCGCGCCGTCCGCCGCCACAGCCGGGGCAAGCGCTGCCACCTCCGGCGGGGGCGCGGCGGCGGCCAGGTCCGGCGCGGCCGGATCGCGCTCGGCACTGGCCCCATCGGCCTCTGCCTCTGCCGCACGAGCCTCGCGTGGCGCAACCTCGGCAACACCGGAAAGCGGCTGCGGTTGCGTGGCCGAGATCAGCAACGTGTCGGCCGAGTGCAACGCGCTGCCGTCAGGCCGGGCCATGACCAGGCTGATCGCCCGCGGCGTCGCGCTCGGCTCCAGGGAAAAGAGCACCGCGAAGCTGCCGGCGGCGTCGGCTGTGACCGCCTCGGCCTCCGTTCCGTCGATGTGCACGCCGACGCGCGCACCGGGCTCGGCCAGCCC
>PUNI01000623.1 GCA_003551745.1 Paracoccaceae bacterium
CGTCGCCTGCACCAGCGCGCGGGCCTCGGCCGGCAGGGGCAGGCGCTCCAGCCGCTCCTGAAGCCCGAGGATGATGGTCAGCAGATTGGCGAAGTCGTGGGCGAGGCCCGAGGTGAGTTGCGCGGCCAGTTCCCGGCGCCGGGTATGGGCGAGTGCGGCGCGGGCCTGCGCCTCTTCGGTGACGTCCATCGACAGGATGTAGACGCCCCGCGCCGGTTCCTGCGGTTCGGGGCGATCGGGGGTGAACGCCACCCGGATTCGCCGGCCCGAGCCTTCATGGGTGAATTCGAAGACGCTGGCCTCCCCGGCGAGCGCCCGGCGCAGCATCGGCTCGATCCGTCCGAAGGCCTCGGTGCCGAGCGCGTCGCGGGCGTGCAGGCCCACGATCTCGACCGGCCGGCCGGGCAGCACCGAGGACAGCCTGCGGTTCGAGTAGCTGTAGCGCAGATCGGGCCCGACATGGGCGATGTGGGCCGGCATCATCTCGGTGGTCAGCCGGGTGCGCGCCTCCATCTCGGTCAGCTCGCGCTTGGCCTCTGCGAGGGCGGCGTTGGACGCCGCCAGAGCCCGGTTGGTCTGGGCCAGCCGCTGGGTCTCGGCCAGAAGCTGCTCCGAGAGCGCGTCGGCGCGCAGCTTGAGCAGCCGCTCCTGGTGCTTGATCTCGGTGATGTCGGTATAGACGGTCACCCAGCCGCCCTGGGGCAGCGGCGCGCCCTCGACCGAGACCCAGCGGCCGTTCGGACGCGCCCGTTCGAGATAGTGCGGCGCGAAGGCGCGGGCGGCCTCGACGCGCGTGCGCACCGCCGCCTCGACATCCTCCACCGGCCCGTATTCCCCGCGCTGGACGAGAAAGCGGATCGTGTCCTCGAAGGACGCCCCCGGGGTGACCACCCAGTCGGGCAGGTCGAACATCTCCTGAAAGCGCGGGTTGCAGTTGGCCAGCCGGAGGTCGCTGTCATAGATCGACAGTGCCTGCTGGATTAGGTTGAGCCCCGCCCGGGTCAGCTTGGCGGTGGCGTCCTCGCCCTGGATCATGCCCGACCTCCCCGCTGCCCCCTCGGCGGCCACCACGCATTTATCAGCCCGCGGCCGCGGTAACAATTCGCAAGGATTGGGCAAAAGTCACGTAAACTTTGCCCGCCACCCGTGGCGCATCGCGTCATGATGGGGGCAGGTGAGGGAGAGGCGCCTTCCCCGATGCTTCGGGCGCGTTGGCAGCGGGAGGGGAGGAGCCCGTGCGCGACATGACGGCAGATCGTCGATCCACAACAGGCGTGCTGGAGTCCATCCCGGCGCTTCTTGCGCGCAACGCGGTGCAGCACGCCCGGCTGACGGCCTACCGCGAGAAGGAATTCGGCATCTGGCAAAGCTGGACCTGGGCCGAGACGGCCGAGGAGGTGCGCGCCATCGCCATGGGTCTGCTGGCGCTGGGGCTCGCGCGCGGGGATTATGTCGCCGTCATCGGGCGCAACCGCCCGGCGATGTACTGGTCGATGGTGGCCGCGCAGATGTGCGGGGCGATCCCGGTGCCGCTCTATCAGGACGCCGTGGCCGAGGAGATGGCCTATGTCCTCGACCACTGCGGCGCGCGTTTTGTCATCGCCGGCGACCAGGAGCAGGTCGACAAGGTGATCGAGGTGCAGGAGCGCGTGCACTGCATCGAGCAGATCGTCTATGTCGACAAGCGCGGGATGCGGAAATACGACCACAGCCGCATGAACTGGCTGGCCGACGTGCAGGCCGAGGGGAAGGTCGCGCACCAGCGCTTCGAGAAGGAACTCGACGCGCGCATTGCCGAACTCACCTACGACCATACCTGCGTGATGCTCTATACCTCCGGCACCACCGGCAAGCCCAAGGGCGTGGTGCTGTCGAACCGCAACATCATCGAGACCTCGCGGGCCAGCGCCGAGTTCGACCGGCTGCGCGCCGGCGACGAGGTGCTGGCCTATCTGCCGATGGCCTGGGTGGGCGACTTCATCTTCTCGATCGGGCAGGCCTACTGGACAGGGTTCTGCGTGAACTGCCCGGAAAGCCCCGAGACGATGACGATCGACCTGCGCGAGATCGGGCCGACCTATTTCTTCGCGCCACCACGCATCTTCGAGACCATGCTGACCAATGTGATGATCCGCATGGAGGACGCGAGCCGGCTGAAGAAACGCGTCTTCCGCCACTTCATGGACCATGCCCGCAGGGTCGGCCCGGACCTTCTGGACGGCAAGCCGGTGGGAAGCTGGGACCGGCTCTCCTATCGGCTGGGCGATCTGCTGATCTATGGCCCGTTGAAGAACTCCTTGGGCCTCAGCCGCATCCGCGTGGCCTATACCGCGGGCGAGGCGATCGGGCCGGAGATCTTCGATTTCTACCGCTCGCTCGGCATCAACCTCAAGCAGCTCTACGGCCAGACCGAGGCGAGCGTCTTCATTACCCAGCAACCCGATGGCGAGGTCCGCTCGGACACGGTGGGCGTGCCGAGCCCCGGCGTGGAGGTGAAGATCGCCGACAACGGCGAGGTGTTCTACCGCTCGCCCGGCACCTTCGTCGAATATTACAAGAACGCGGAGTCGACCGCCTCCACCAAGGACGCCGAGGGCTGGGTCGCCACCGGCGACGCCGGCTTCTTCGAGGAAGGCACCGGCCATCTGCGCATCATCGACCGCGCCAAGGACGTGGGCAAGATGGCCGACGGCAGCCTGTTCGCGCCCAAGTATGTCGAGAACAAGCTGAAGTTCTATCCCAACATCCTCGAGGCGGTGGTGTTCGGCGCGGGCCGCGATCGCTGCGTGGCCTTCCTCAACATCGACCTGACCGCGGTGGGCAACTGGGCCGAGCGCAACAACATCGCCTATTCCAGCTATCAGGAACTCGCCGGCCATCCGAGGGTGCTGGAGATCATCCAGGGCCATGTCGAGGAGGTGAACGCCTCCATCGCCGCGGACCGGATGCTCTCGGGCTGCCAGATCCACCGGTTCCTGGTGCTGCACAAGGAACTCGACGCCGACGACGGCGAGATGACCCGCACCCGCAAGGTCCGCCGCCGCATCGTCGAGGAGAAATTCTCCGACCTGATCGCGGCGCTCTACGACGGCTCCGCCCAGATCGCGACCGAGACCGAGGTCACCTACGAGGACGGGCGCAAGGGCTCCATCAAGGCCACGCTGGAGATCCGCGACGCCCGCGTGCAGGCGCCCCAGCAGCAGCCGGCGGCGGCGGCGGAATGATCTGGGCCGCATTATGGCCCAACACGAATCTATTGGAATTCGACCCGGAATCCCGCCGCCTGACGGACCACGGTGAGATGAACAGCGAAACCTGGAA
>PUNI01000519.1 GCA_003551745.1 Paracoccaceae bacterium
CGCGACCTGGCGCCGGGCCTGCCCGAGTTGCGCGCGGCGCGCCGGCTGGGGCGGACGCTGCTGATCTGGGCCTTCGTGTTCAGCATCTTCGTCAACCTGCTGATGCTGACCGGCCCGCTCTACATGCTGCAGGTCTACGACCGGGTGCTGGCCTCGCGCTCGGTGGAGACGCTGACCGCGCTGACGGTGCTGATCGCGGCCCTCTTTGCGCTGATGGCGGTGCTGGAATACGCCCGCGGCCGGGTGATGGCCCGCATCGGCGCGCGGTTCCAGAGCGCGCTCGACGCCCGCGTCTTCGAGGCCGGGCTGCGCCGTGGCGCCGATCCGAAGGAGCGGGCGGCAGCAGCGGGCGCGCTGCGCGATCTCGACGGGGTGCAGCGGCTCTTCATCTCGCCGGTGCTGCTGGCGGCGATGGACATGCCCTGGACGCCGCTCTTCATCGCCGCGATCTTCCTCTTCCACCCGCTCCTGGGCTGGCTGGCGCTGGCCGGGGCGGCGATCCTGATCGTGGTGACGCTGGCCAACCAGCTCCTGACCGCGGGCATGGTGCGGCAGGGCTTCGCCGCCGACCAGGCCGCGCACCGCTTTGCCGACGAGGCGCGCACGGGCAACGAGGTGGTGCAGACCCAAGCCATGGGAAGCGCGATGACCGCGCGCTTCCTGCGCCGGCGGACCGACGCGCTGGTCCGCTCGATCCACGCCAATGACTGGACGGGAAGCTTCACCTCCTTCACCAAGGCGTTCCGGCTGTTCCTGCAATCGGCCATCCTCGGCCTCGGTGCCTGGCTGGTGCTGCGCGGCGAGTTGACGGCCGGCGCGATGATCGCGGCCTCGATCCTGCTGGGCCGGGCACTCGCCCCGGTGGAGCAGGCGCTGGGGCAGTGGCCGGTGCTGCAGCGCGCCCGCGCCGGCTGGGCCGGGCTCGGCCGCTGGCTGGCGGAAGTGCCCCGCGATGCCGCGCGCACGGCCCTGCCGGTGCCGAAGGCGCATCTGGTGGTGCGCGGCCTCACGGTGCTGCCGCCCGGCGCCAATGTGCCCACGCTGCGCGGCATCGGTTTCGAGTTGACGCCGGGCCATGCGCTGGGGGTGATCGGCCGTTCGGGATCGGGGAAGTCGACGCTGGCGCGCGCGCTTCTGGGCTACTGGCCGCCGGCGGCGGGCGAGATCCGCCTCGGCGGGCCCACGCTCGACCAGTACGATCCCGAGAGCCTAGGGCGGCATATCGGCTATCTGCCGCAGTCGGTGACGCTGTTCTCGGGCACCGTGGCCGAGAACATCGCCCGGATGGCGGCGACCCCCGATGCCGAGGCGGTGGTGCGCGCCGCGCAGCGCGCCAACGCCCATGACATGATCGTGCAGCTGCCCGAGGGCTATGACACCCTGCTCGACGGCAACGAGAACCTGCTGTCCGGCGGCCAGCGCCAGCGCATCGCGCTGGCCCGGGCGCTCTACGGCGATCCGGTGCTTCTGATCCTCGACGAGCCGAACTCGGCGCTCGACGCCGACGGCTCCGAGGCGCTCAACGCCACGATCCGCGACTTCAAGGCCCAGGGCCGGGCCGCGATCATCATGACCCACCGGCCTATGGCGATCGCCGAATGCGACCTTCTGATGGTGATTGAGGGCGGCACCCAGGTCGCGTTCGGCCCGCGCGACGAGGTGTTGAAGAAGACGGTGCGCAACCCCGAGCCGGTGCAGCGCGTGCTGCGCCGTCCGAAACCGGTGGAGGCGGCCGAATGACCGCGCATCGCCGTCTTGCCCGCCGCTCCGAAGGCCATGGGCGCCCCCGCCCCGACAAGGCCGTGCCCCCCCCGGCGCCGTCCGAACCCGGCCCCAGCTGGGGTGCGCGGCTGCCGATGGTGGCGGGGCTCACCGCGCTGGTGCTTCTGGTCGGTGGCCTCGGCGCCTGGAGCGTGCAGGCCCGCATCGCCGGGGCGGTGGTCACTTCCGGCATGATCCAGGTCGAATCGAACCGCCAGGTGGTCCAGCACCCCGAGGGCGGCGTGGTCGGCGCCATCCTCGTGCGCGAGGGCGACAGCGTGGCCGCCGGCGACGTGCTCGTGCGCCTCGACGGCAGCCGCCAGCAGGCCGAATTCGACATCGTCGAGGGCCAGCTGCGCGAGCTTGCCGCCCGCCAGGCCCGGCTGCGCGCCGAACGCGACGGCGACGACGAGATCCGCTTCGATCCGACCCTGCTGGCGCTCGCCGCCGCCGACCCGCAGGTCGCCGAGAACGTCGCCGGCGAGCGCGCGCTCTTCACCGCCCGGCTCGAGGCGATGGCGCAGGAGGCGCGCCTTCTCGACGAGCAGAACACCCAGATCGACAACCGCGTCGCCGGTATCGAGGCCCAGCTCTCGGCCCTGGGCGAGCAGTTCGCGCTGATGGACACCGAGGTCGAGAACCAGGAGTCCCTGCTCGCCCGCCAGCTCACCCAGGCCGCCCGGGTCAGCGAGTTGCAGCGCGAGCGCGCTGGCCTGCGCGGCCAGATCGGCCGGCTCGAGGCCGAGATTGCCGAGCTGCGCGGCCAGGCCGCGCGCAACGAGATCGCCCGGCTGCAGCTGGAGACCCGCCGCCGCGAGGAGGCCGTCACCGGCCTGCGCGACCTGCAGTTCCGCGAGATCGAGCTGATGCAGCGCCGGCAGATCCTCCAGGAGACGCTGTCGCGGCTCGACATCCGCGCGCCGGTCTCGGGCCTCGTCTACGACAGCCGGATCTTCGCGCTCCAGTCGGTGATCCGCCCGGCCGACCCGCTGATGTACATCGTGCCCCAGGACCAGCCGCTGGTGGTGCAGGCCCGGGTCGAGGCGCTGGCAATCGACCAGGTCTATCGCGGCCAGGAAGCCTCGCTGCAGTTCTCCGCCTTCGATCTGCGCCAGACGCCCGAGGTGATCGGCGTCGTCACCCGGATCTCGGCCGACGCCATCACCGAGGAGCGCACCGGCATCAGCTACTACGCCATCGAGATCCTGCCCCTGGAAGATGAACTCGCCAAGCTCGAAGACGCCGCACTCCTGCCCGGCATGCCGGTGGAGGTCTTCCTGCAGACCGGCGAACGCAGCCCGCTCACGTACCTCACCCAGCCCCTGACGAGCTATTTCAACCGCGCCTTCCGGGCGTGACCCGGCTCAGCGGAAGAGCTTCTCGGTGACATTGGCCGTCCAGATGTCGCGCGTGCGCATGTAGCGCCGGGCGACCTCGGGCGAGCGGTGGCGGGTCTGGCGCATGATGTCGTGAAGCTGGGCTTCGGTCTCGGCGGCGGCGGTGGCGAGGCCGGCGCGCAGCGAATGGCCCGAATAGCTCTCGGCCTCGGGCAGC
>PUNI01000393.1 GCA_003551745.1 Paracoccaceae bacterium
CAGAAAAAGATAAAAACACTGTCCACTATTTGTGGGCTGTGTAACGTTGCTTACGCAGGATGATTCAATAGGGGGCGACGTCTATGGCAATCTTCACGTTCAGCGGGGTCATGTATCGCGGCGCGGATCCGGAGATGGCCAGCGAAGTCAGGGCCAGCGTCCTGCGCACAGGAACGGAAAGCGCAGACTCCACATTGAGTTACGAGATTGTTGCGCAAGCGCCCGGAGAGTTGCCGGAGGTGATTGTTACCGTCGAAGATCTGACCGGATTGCTCATCGACGGTCGTCCTTCCGATCCCGATCTGGTCGTCGCCAGCCTCGGCCGAATCACATGGAGCGGCGGCATCACGGATGTGCTGGTCCTGGACCTCGACAATGACGAGACGCATCTCTTCTTCATAGGGGCACCTCGATTTTTCCTCGCTTTCCGCTGTTTGTGGGCGGTTCGACGGCACGAAGCACGCACGATGCGGCTGAGTGGGTTGTGGCGCAGCGCTATTGCGGGCTCTGCGGCCGGGCTTTGCCGCCTTTCGGCCCGTGCGGCCTGAGTTTCGCGGCCCTGGTTACGCCGGGCAAGGGTTCAGGCGGCGCAATTGGACGAGGCGGCGCATGTTGTAGGCGAGGTTCTTCATCCCCACCTTGGCCTTCGCGCGGAGCAGACCGATGGTGCGCACCAGCGTTCCGCCCATGTCGTTGGTCTGTGCGCCGAAGACATGCTCGACGCGCACCCGGATGCTCGACTTGGTCCGATTGCTGGCCTTGCCCTGTTCGCCCAGCGGCTTGCCGCGCCGGCCCTTGCGGTGGATGCGGCTCCGGAGTTTGCGGGCGCGCAGCCTGGCCTCCATCTCTTCGGAGCGATAGGCGGCGTCGGCCCAGACGCCCGAGCCGGTGTTGCCCCGCATCAGCAGATGATCCACCGCCTGGCTGTCGTGCAGGGCCGCGTCGCTGACATGGTAACGGCGGATCAGCTTGTGCCGGCGGTCCACGTTGACGTGGTTCTTGTAGCCGTAGTGGCTCTTGCCATTCTTCTTGGTCCAGCGGGCATCCAGGTCCTTCTGCGACCGCCTGGCGGGCTTGTCAGCCCAGTCCTGCGGCACCTCGCCGGCCTTGATGGCCTCGTTTTCCTCGCGCGTGTTGCGGTTCTTCGGAACCGGCACGATGGAGGCATCGAGGATCTGCCCGCCCCGCGCGATGTAGCCCTGCCGCGCCAGATACCCGTCGAACTGCTTGAACAGCGCCTCGACCACACCCGCCTGCGCCAACGCCTCGCGATAGAGCCACACCGTCTTGGCGTCCGGAACCCGGCCCTCCAGGCCAAGGCCCAGAAACCGCATGAAGGACAGCCGGTCGCGCACCTGATACTCGATCTGGTCGTCCGACAGGTTGTAGAGCGCGCCGAGCACGAGCGTCTTGAACATCACCACCGCGTCCATCGGCTTGCGCCCGGCCCGCGACTTGCGCTCCCCCTCGGGCTTGCGCCAGACCCCCTCCAACACCGGGCGGAACTCCTCCCAGGGCACGATCGCGTCGATCTCGACCAGCGGGTCCTTCTTGGCATCCAGGCTCGCGTAGCGGTCTGAAAGATCGAAGAAACCCATCTGCGCCATGTCACACCCCAAGTCGCCAAATGCCCACTGCCTCATACCGCAGCGGCTCAGGCAGGGCAATTTTTAGAGGCGCCCTCGGGTCGGGCCGGCGGCGACCATGGCGCGGCCCTGCCGGCCCAGGTCCTCCCAGGCCAGCAGCGAGCCCGGCGCGCCGGTCTTGCGGACGTCCGTCGGGCGGGGGCTTGCCTCCTCGAACACGCCGTCCAGCGCGGCATAGGTCCGGTCTGCCAGCGTCAGCGCCCCACGCACCAGCACGCCATTGCCGATGTTCCAGAACAGCACCGCCGTGATCACCACCGCCACCAGCGCCGCCTGCGGCCCCGGCAGCACACGCGACAGCCGGCGCGACAGCCCGGCCGTGGCCAGCCGCACCAGCCGTGCGAACCACAGCAGCAGCAGGAACAGGCCCAGCGCCCCGGCGGCGATGCTGAAGGGGCGCACCGTCTCCACCGGCGGCATGTCCATCAGCACCCGCAGCCCGTTCTGCCAGTCCGATGCGCGCCACAGCGCCACCGCGACCGCCAAGGCGCACAGACCGCCCACAGCCACCTGCACCCGGCGCAGCACCGACCCGGGCAGGCGCGGCAATTCAAGTCGCCGCCACAGCGCCGACAGGACCAGCCCGATGGCATAGCCCGCCGTCAGGCTGAGCCCGCTGAGGACCGCCTGCACGGCGGTGTCGCGGGGCACCAGACTGGGCGTCAGCGAGGCGATGAAGAACAGCGCACCCAGAGCCATCGCCGGCAGCACGGGCTTCGGCGCCCAGCGCGGGCGGCGGAGGCACGGCAGCAGCTTCATGCCGGGCATGCCGGCGCAACGGTCTCGGCGATCACGGGAATCTCCCTTGCAGCCCCGGGGGTGCCCGGGAGCGCCAGCGTGGCGGGTCAGCCGCGCCGGATCAAGGACAATGGGCTGTCCGCCCCTCAGTCGGCGGGCTGGAACGTGAAGGGGTCGGACGGCTCGAACGCGGCCGAGACCTCGCCCGACAGCACCCGCTCCATGTCCACCCCGAGGTCGAGCTTGCGCACCTCCGCCCCCTCCGAGAAGTCGAGATTGTCCAGATCGACCCAGAACACGCTGGGCGAAAGCACCGATTCGACGTGATACCGGCGATCCTTCTGGTCGGCGACCACACGCCAGCGGGTGGTGGAGAGATTCGGCTGGTCGGCGATGGAGATACCCCAGGGCACCGAGGTTTGGCGGATCACGCTGAACACCGAAGCTGCGGCGATGCGCGGATCGGCGCTCTGGACCACCGCGTTGATATAGAAATGCGCCCGCACGAAGCGGTCCGAGGCGCGCACGGTGCCGGGCAGGAACTCGCGCGGGTTGACCCCCTGCCAATAGTCCAGCACCGCAAGCTGCCGGTCGAAGGTCGGCTCGTTCGTCATGACCTGGTAGGCGCGGTCGTGCCAGATCACCATCTCGCCGTCCACGAACTCGATGATGGCGCTGTCGCCGGTGGCGTCGGACAGCGAGACATGCACGGTCGCCTCGCGCCCGGGCGGGCCCACCGGCACGTCGCCGGTGGCCACTTGCACCGGATCAGTGCGCAGATCCGCCACCGCTTCGGCCACGGTGGCATAGCGGTCCAGAAGGTATTGCGGAAACACCGACAGCGAGATGCGCGGGGTCTCGCCGTCATCCTCGGGATAGCGTGCCTCGACCTCCCACAGCAGGTTGGCGACCAGCCCGGCCTCGTTCATG
>PUNI01000446.1 GCA_003551745.1 Paracoccaceae bacterium
ACCTTTCTGTGCCTGCGCGCCTATCTTGGCCAATGGACCGAGGGACGCACGCCGCGCCGGGGGCGTGTCGTAACCTTCAGCTCGGTTGCGGCTCAGCTGGGTGGCTACCGCTCATCGGCTAGTTACATCGCCTCGAAGGGTGCGGTGATGGCCCTGACCAAAGCGGCCGCTCGCGAGGCGGCGCCGCTGGGCATCACAGTCAACAGCGTGGCGCCTGGATTGATCGATGCGCCTATGCTGCGCCTGTCATTGCCGCCAGGCGAGGAAGCTGCTGCAGCTTCGAGCATTCCTCTTGGCCGCATCGGCGCACCGGAAGACGTGGCTGGCGCAGTCTCGTTCCTGATGTCCAAAGATGCCGGCTACATGACCGGCGGAGTTCTGGACATCAACGGCGGCTATCGGATGCAATAGCGGAGGCAGAATGGGTCGCGAACCGATTTCCTGGATGGCCAATCGCCTGCTCGACATCTCGGCGGTCCTACTGCTGGTGATGATGCTCCATGTGTGCGCCGACGTCGCAATGAAATACCTTATAGCGCGACAATCTGGGTGAGAGGAGCGCGTCAATCAGGATGAGAATCCTTGGTCGCGACATCAGCGAGGATGGCGGGTTTGTGTGTCGCGGGCAAGGGGATTGTCGCCAGTGATTGTCGCGCGGCGTCAATCTGCATTCATGTCCGCCGGTGACGCCTTCCTCGGAGGCCGTCCGGGGCCTTTGGCCTTTTCCGCGGCCTTGCGGCGGTAGCTTTCGACATTCATCTCGAAGATGGTGGCGTGATGCACGAGCCGGTCGACGGCAGCGAGCGTCATGGCTGGATCCGGGAAGATCGTGTTCCATTCGCCGAAGGGCTGGTTGGCTGTGATCAGCATGGAGCGGCGTTCGTATCTCGCGCTGATCAGTTCGAACAATACGCTGGTCTCGGCCTGATCCTTGGTGACGTAGGTGATGTCGTCGAGGATCAGCAGGTGGAACTTGTCGAGCTTGGCGATCGCGCTTTCGAGGGCGAGATCGCGGCGCGCCTGCTGGAGCTTCTGGACCAGATCGGTTGTGCGGGTGAAGAGGACGCGGTAGCCCTTCTCGACCAGCGCCAGCCCGATGGCGGAACCGAGATGCGACTTGCCCACGCCCGGCGGGCCGAACATCAGGATATTGGCGCCGTTCCCGATCCAGCTGTCGCCGGCGGTGATGGCACCGACATGGGCCTTGGACAGCATGGGAACGGCGGCGAAGTCGAAGGTCTCGAGGGTTTTTCCGGGCAACAGGCGGGCCTGTGCGAGATGGCGTTCGATGCGGCGGCGATCGCGTTCGGCCAGTTCGTGTTCCACCAGGGTACTGAGCAGCCGTGCGGCAGGCCAGCCTTCCTTGTCCGCCTGTTCGGCGAAACGCGGCCAAAGCGCCTTTATGGCGGGCAGGCGAAGCTCGTTGAGGGCCAGGGTGAGGCGTGCGGTATCGATCTCGGATGATGTCATGCTGCAGCTCCCTCACCGGTATTTTCCAGCAGCCGGTCGTAGGATGACAGATCGGCCAGCTTCACCTCGACCCCGGGCAGACTGTCGCCCGGCGGGGCGAAGAGCGCGCGCAGGGCTGTCATGTCGGGCAGACGGTGCTGGCTGATATCCTCCTCGAGCTGGGCGGCCAGTTCGGCCTCGCAGCCCCGGTCATGGGCCAGTGCCAGAAGATCGACCGTCATCCGGCAGGCCGTCTTTGCGTCGGTCTGCTCGAGCAGGAATGTGAAGATGTCGCCGAAAGCCCGCCGCGGGAACAGCTGGTCCCGGTAGACCAAGCCCATCAGGGCCATCGGTTTCTTGCGCAGGGAATTGATGACATGGCGGTAATTGACCACGTGTCCGTGGCTGCCGGTCCTCGACGCCCGCCCGCGCGACAGCGTCAGCAGCGCGGTGGCGCCGAGGAACAGCTCCAGCCGGTCATCGTAGAGCCGGACCCGGAGGCGATGCCCGATCAGTCGGGACGGCACGGTGTAGAAGACCTTGCGCAGGATGAAGCCACCCGAGGAGGTGACGCGCACAGTGATCTCCTCGTAATCCGTCGTCCGCCGGGCGGGCAAGGGTCTGAGGCTGGCACGTTCCATGTCGATGCGCTTGGCATTGCGGGCGTTGATCCGGCCCACGATCTCGTCGATGAAGCGGCGATAGGCCGTCAGATCGTCGAAGTCGCGCGATCCGCGCATGACCAGCGCATCCTCGATGGCGCGCTTGAGATGACCGTGCGGGCCCTCGATGGAACCGTTCTCATGCGCGATGCCCTTGGTATTGCGCGTGGGTGTCATGCCGTAATGACGGCACAGCGCGTCGACGCGGTCGGTGAGGTCGGCCTGGGCGGATTTGTCGAGGTTCTTGAACGCGGCCGAGAGGCTGTCGGTCCTGTGCTCCTGCGGCACGCCGCCGAGCGCCCAGAGGGCGTTTTGCAAGCCTTCGGCCAACGCCACATAGCTTTCGCCGCCCAGCACGACATGGGCGTGCTCGAAGCCGGAACAGGCCAGCCGGAAGTGATACAGCCGGTGATCCAGCGGCTCGCCGGCAACGGTCACGCCGAGTTTGCCCATGGCGGTGAAGTCCGACAGGCCCATCTTGCCCGGCACATGGACCTGCCGGAAGATCACGTCCTGGTCGGGGCCATGCTCGGCGCGCCAGGCGCGTATCCGCCGCTCCAGCGTGCGCCGGATGCCGACGCCCAGCTCGGGATGCCGGCGCAGAAGCTCCTCGTAGACCGCAACCGGCCGGATACCCGGAGAAGATTGCAGCAAGGGGACGACCTCCGTGTCGAAGATATCGGCCAGCGGGTCGGGACGACACCGGTCGCGACGAGCCTTCTTCTGCGAGGGAAGGGTCGGGCTGGATTGCAACCGATAGCCGGTCGCCTGGCTGACCCCGGCCTTCGCGGCGGCCACGGGAACGGAATGGGTATGTCTGAGCGTCATGAAGAGCCTCATCTGTTGGTCGGTGACATGACGGCCCGGCATGAACGATCTCCCGAAACGGAAAAATCGTTCCCTATCCGAGCCGGCCACGACCGTCAGACCCGCCCATTCCGGGCGCAACGCGGGGACGGGGCCTCTCCGGTCGGGCTACGCCCTCCCTACAAGGCCCCGTCCCCGCGTTCTCATCCTGATTGACGCTGGATTCTCACCTTGTTTGTCGCGCCGCAATCTGCGCGAGCAGGTCGCGGCTGATGGGGCAGCCGGAGTTGGGGTCGGGGCCGAAGGTGACCTGCGCCTCCTCCCAGACGGCATCAAGCGCGGCGAGATCCTCCGGGTCGTCATCCTCCCCGGCGACCAGCGCCTGCGCC
>PUNI01000466.1 GCA_003551745.1 Paracoccaceae bacterium
AACGTTCGACCGCAGGAACGAGAAGGTGCGCGACATGAAGAAGGAATGCAGGCAACCCGCCTCGCCGACCTCGCGCTCGATCCCGTCCACGAAATCGTCGTCGAGGAACACCCCCACCTCGCCCTGATCGGAGAAATCCGTGAGCGTCGTGAAGAAGGTGGCGGAGCGGACCGATCTGTCGTTGCGCTTGTCCATCAGCGCGAGCGTCAGCGCCAGCGTGGCGCCGGCGATGCAGTAGCCGATGGCATTGACCTTGGCCTGGCCGGTGATCTCCCGGGCGACGCGGATCGCCTCCAGATACCCCTCCTCCACATAGGTATCCATGCCGACATCGGCATAGCTCGCGTCCGGGTTCACCCAGCTGACGACGAAGAGCGTGTAGCCCTGATCCACGATCCACTTGATCAGGCTGTTCTGCGGCTTCAGGTCGAGGATGTAGAACTTGTTGATCCAGGGCGGGAAGATGACGAGCGGCGTGGCGTGGACCTTCTCGGTCGAGGGCGCGTACTGGATCAGCTCGAACATGCGGTTGCGGAACACCACCTCGCCGGGCGAGGTGGCGAGGTTCTCGCCGACCTTGAAGGCCTGCTTGTCGGCAAGCGTCACCAGCACTTCGCCGTCGTTGGCCTCGATGTCGCGGACGAGGTTCTCCATCCCCTTTACGAGGCTTTCGCCATCGGTTTCCACCGCCCTCGACAGCGCCTCGGGGTTGGTGCCGAGGAAGTTTGTCGGCGCGAACATGTCGATGATCTGGCGGCTGAAATACTCGACGCGCCGCTTGTCCTTGGCATCGAGGTGGTCAAGCCCGTCGATCGCCCGCTGCATCGCCTCGGATGACAGCAGATACTGCTGCTTGATGTAATTGAAATAGGGGTGGGTTTCCCAAAGCGGGTTGTTGAAGCGCCTGTCCTTCGGGGTATTGTCGGGCGGCGCCACCAGCCGGCCGGAGCGCAACGCTTCCTGCGCCTCGACATAGTGCTTGAGCGCCTTCCCCCAGTAGCTGACCTGCTGTTCGAGGATCTTCGAGGGGTTCTGCACCATCTCGGTCATGTAGGCGGCGGCGGCCTTCATGAAGAGATCATGGTCGGGGGCCTGCAAGGCGGGGCGCACCGTCTTCTTGCGGGACATGGCGGCAACCAGACGTTGCGAAAGCTCCTCGATGCGTTCGAGGTTCTCGTTCAGGCGCGCCAGTTTTTCGCTCTCCGGCTGTTGCGCTGTTGTCATGAAGAGCTTTCCCCCCTAATTTCCGCCCCGCAGCATATCGTCGCCCGGCCGGGGGAGCGGCGATCAACCCAAGTCGGGGCCATCCCCCGGAGAGGAAATCCATGCGCTACATGCTCACTTACGATATGATGGAAACGGTTCGCAACACCAACGAATGGATGGGGGCGAGCGCGCGGGCAATGGCCTCGTACCCGGTCTGGGGTCTGGTGCCGCATCCGATGTTCAAGGTCATGTCGGCGTGGGGGCGGGTGACGGAGCGCAGCTTCGCCCGCATGGTGATCAAGCCCGACTGGGGCATCCGCACCGTTGTCGCCGAGGACGGGCGCGACCACCTCGTGGAGCGGGAGATCGAGATCGAACGCCCTTTCGGCGACCTGATGCGGTTCAAGGTGCTGGGCCGTCCGGAAAAGCGCCGCCGCATCCTCGTGTGCGCGCCAATGTCCGGGCATTATTCCACCCTGCTGCGCTCCACCGTCGCCTCGCTGCTGCCCGATGCGGAGGTGTGGATCACCGACTGGCACAATGCCCGCGACATACCCGTCTCGGCCGGCAAGTTCGACATCGAGGACTACACCCTCTACCTGATGGATTTCATCCGGCATCTGGGCCCCGACACGCATGTGATCGCGGTCTGCCAGCCGGTGCCGCTGGCGCTCGCGGCAACGGCCTATCTTGCCGAACTCGAGCCCGAGGCGCAGCCGCGCACCCTGACGCTGATCGGCGGGCCGGTGGACCCGGACGCAAACCCCACCGAGGTCACCGACTTCGGCCGGCGTGTGACGATGGGCCAGCTGGAGCATCTCGCGCTGCAGCGGGTGGGCTTCAAATATGCCGGGGTCGGTCGGATGGTGTATCCCGGCCTCGCCCAGCTCGCCTCCTTCATCTCGATGAATGCCGACCGGCACACCCAGGCCTTCACGGACAAGATCGTCGCCGAAGCCAAGGGCGAGGCGTCCGAGCGCGACAAGCACAACCGGTTCTACGACGAGTATCTCTCGGTGATGGACATGACGGCGGAATTCTACATGTCGACCGTGCTGCGCATCTTCAAGCAGCGCGAGATCGCCCGCAACGCCTTTGTCGTGGACGGTCACCGGGTCGATTTCGCGCAGATCACCGATGTGGCGATCAAGATCGTCGAGGGCGCGAAGGACGACATCTCGGCCCCCGGCCAGTGCCTCGCGGCGCTCGACCTCTGCACAGGCCTCGCCGATTCGAAGAAGGCCAGCCATGTCGAGCCGGGTGCGGGTCACTACGGCATCTTCGCCGGCAAGTCCTGGCGCAACAACATCCGCCCGCTCGTGCTCGACTTCATCGACGAGAACTCGGGTGGCAACCGGCCGGTGCGCGGCAGCGGGCATATCCGGCTGGCTTCGTCCTCCGCCGGTTGAGGCGCGCGCCACGCCCGGCGCCGTCCGCTCAGAGCATCGCCATGCCGCCGTTGACGTGCAGCGTGGCGCCCGTGACATAGCCTGCAGCCGGGCTGGCGAGATAGAGCGCGGCGGCCGCGATCTCCTCCGGCGCGCCCATGCGTCCCATCGGGATCTGGCCGAGGATGCGCGCCTTCTGATCCTCCGTGAGCTTTTCGGTCATGGCGGTCTCGATGAAGCCCGGCGCGATGCAGTTCACGGTCACGCCCCGGCTGGCCACTTCGGCGGCAAGGCTCTTCGACATTCCCACCAGCCCGGCCTTGGCGGCCGCATAGTTGCCCTGCCCGGGGTTGCCCGTGGCCCCGACCACCGAGGTGACGTTGACGATGCGCCCCCAACGGGCCTTCATCATTCCCCGAAGCACCCCGCGCGAGAGCCGGAAGGCGGCGGTCAGATTGACGTCGAGCACCGCCTGCCAGTCGGCATCGGACATCCGCATGAAGAGATTGTCGCGCGTTATGCCGGCGTTGTTGACGAGAATGTCGACGGCGCCCATCGCCTCGGCGGCGCGCTTGGGCAGCGCCTCCAGCGCCTCGGCGTCGGCGAGGTCGCAAGGCAGCACATGGGCGCGGTCGCCGAGGTCGGTGGCGAGCTTGGACAGCGGCCCCTCCCGCGTCCCCGACAGCCCCACCGTTGCGCCCGCATCGTGCA
>PUNI01000387.1 GCA_003551745.1 Paracoccaceae bacterium
ATATAGGCGTTGACCCCGGGCGCCATCGCCGCGGTCAGCACCGCCGAGCGCATGGCCTCCGGCCCGAGGCCGAGAACGCCGGCCAGGAGCCACACCACCGCCGGGTGCAGAAGCAGCGACACCGCGCAGACATAACCGATAAGCCTGAGGTCGCCCTCGGGCCGGTAACGGCGCAGCACGCCGCCGAGCCCGAACAGCGCCGCCGGCAGCGCCGCCGCGATCATGAAGCCCAGGGCGTCGTCGATCACCCCCGGCACCGGCAGGCCGGACAGGTTCACTGCGAACCCCAGCGCGATGCCGATCATCAGCCCGTTGCGCGCCATCGCGCGGACGACCCGCCCCGCCGCCGCCAGAACGCCGCGGCCGCGGTTCTTGACCGCCTCCATCGCGGTGACACCGAGCAGGTAGCAGAACGGGGCATGCACCGCGACGATCACGAAGTTCGACGCCAGCGCCGCAGCGCCATAGGCGCGTTCGGTGATCGGCAGGCCCAGCATCACCGAGTTCGAGAACAGGCAGCAGAAGCCCACCACCACGGCGTCCTCCCAGGGCCGTCCGAAGAGGAAGCGCGCGCCCAGAAGCCCCGCCAGGAAGCCCAGTGTCGCCCCGGCATAGAACGCGATCAGCAGATCGGGCCGGAACACGGCGGCGAGGTCGAGCGAGGCGATGGCCGAGAACAGAAGACAGGGGATCGCGAAGCTCTGGGTGAATCCCATCAGGCCTTCGATCGCCTGATCGCCCAGAACGCCCGTCCAGACCGCGACATAGCCGAAGCCGATGACGAGAAAGACGGGCAGGATGACATCGAGGAGCGCCTGCATCAGGCTCAATCCTCGAAGATCAGGGTGAGTCCGTCATGGGCCGGGGTGACATGGGCCGGTGTCTCGGCCGCGACAGTGTCGTAGTCGAGATCGTTGTGCATGTTCGTCAGGATCGCGCGGGCGGGCTTGGCGCGGTCGATCCACTCCAGCGTCAGCGCCAGATGGGCATGGGTCGGATGCGGGCGACGGCGCAGCGCATCGACGATCCAGCAGTCGAGCCCCTGCAGATGGAGCCAGCTCTCCTCGGGGATCTCGGCGGCATCTGGCAGATAGGCGAAGGGGCCGATGCGGAACCCCAGCGCATCGATGTGGCCGTGGCTCACGCAGAAGGGTGTGAAGGTGATCGGCCCGCCGTCGCCGGTGATCGTCACCGGTCCGGCGATGGTGTGCAGATCGAGAATCGGCGGATAGGGCGAGCCCTCCGGCTGCTCGAACACGTAGGAGAAGCGCTCGCGCAGCGCCGCCTGGGTGGGCAGGTCGGCCCAGACGGCCAGGCGCTTGCGGGTGTTGAACACGATCTGGCGCAGGTCGTCGATGCCGTTGGTGTGGTCGGCATGGGCGTGGGTGTAGATCACCGCGTCGAGCACGCCGATGCCGGCGTCGAGCAGCTGGGCGCGCAGGTCTGGCGAGGTGTCGATCAGCACCCGGGTGCTGCCGCCCCCGTCGTGACGCTGGACGAGCAGCGAGCAGCGCCGGCGGTGATTGCGCGGGTTTGCAGGGTCGCACTCGCCCCAGTTGTCGCCCAGCCGCGGCACGCCGCCGGAGGATCCGCAGCCAAGGATCGTGGCCGTGAGTTGCGCCATCAGGCCGCCTGCCGCCAGCGCGCGGCCTTGGCGAAGAGGCGGTCGAAGTTCTCCGAGGTGGCGCGGGCGAAGGATGCATAGTCGAGCCCGAAGAGCTCCGCCCCCACGGCTGCGGTGTGCACCACATGCGCCGGCTCGTTGCGCCTGCCACGGTGCGGCGGCGGCGCCAGATAGGGCGCGTCGGTCTCGACGAGGATCCGGTCCAGCGGCGCATCGGCGAAGATTGCGCGCAGATCGCCGGATTTCGGGAAGGCCGCGATGCCCGACATCGAGAGATAGAAGCCCAGATCGAGCGCCACCTCGGCCAGCGCGCGCCCCGATGAGAAACAGTGCATCACCGCCGGGAAGGGGCCGGCGCGGTGCTCCTCGGTCAGGATGCGTGCGAGGTCGTCGTCGGCTGCGCGGGCGTGGAGGATCAGGGGCAACCCGGTCTGGCGTGCCGCCGCGATGTGGATGCGCAGGCTGTCCTGCTGCCGGGCGGCGGTCTCGGCGGTGTAGTGATAGTCGAGCCCGCTTTCGCCGATGCCCACGCATTTCGGGTGCCGGGCGATGGTGGCCAGTTCCTCGAGCGTCGCGAGCGGCACGTCGGCCGCGCTCATCGGGTGGGTGCCGGCGGCAAAGAACACGCCCGGGTGCGCCTCGGAGATGGCCTGCACCTCGGGCAGGGCGCTCAGCCGGGTGCAGATCGTCACCATCCGTGTCACCCCGGCCGTGGCCGCGCGGGCCACGATGTCCGTGATCTCGCCGGCGAAGTCGGGGAAGTCGAGATGGCAGTGGCTGTCGACGATCTCGGGCGGGGCGCTCATGGGGGCCTTGGGGCTGGGGTCCGGCTCGGCTCAGGCGGCCAGCGGCGCCGCGGTCGCCTCGATCTTCAGGAGCATATCGAGCAACAGAGCGGCAGGGTCAAGGTTGACGGCCAGCCCGGCGCGGGCGCGGGCGCCGAGCTCCGCCTGTGCCCCGGCCCAGGCGCGGGCCGCGGCGGGCGAGGGGGCGAGACGGTGCAGCAGCGCGGCCTCGCCAGGCGCGGCCTCGGCCGCCGGCGGGCGGCCGGCGCCGGTGGCGGCGAGGCGGGCGAGAAGGATCTCGATCAGCCCGAAGAGCAGCGCCCGGCGCTCCTCGGCCCCGCGCGTCGCCGCCTCGATCAGGGCCAGCGCCTGCGTCCGGTCGAGCCGTGGCAGGGTCGAGAAGAGCCGCACCAGCTGGCCATAGAGATCGAGCCCGTCCAGCGTCACCAGCCTCACCGCCGCCCCCGCCGAGCCCGCGGCCAGCTCGGCCAGCGCCGCCGGGTCGGGTGCCTCCACCCCGGCCTGCGCCAGGGCGCGCGCCATGTCCTCGGGGCTCAGCGGGGCCAGCGGCAGCACCCGGCAGCGCGAGCGGATCGTCGGCAGAAGCCCGGCCGGATGGTGGCTGACCAGGAAGAACACGGCCCGCGGTGGCGGCTCCTCCAGCAGCTTCAGGAGCGCATTGGCGGCGGCGGTGTTCAGCTCGTCGGCGGCGTCCACGATCACCACCCGCCAGCCGCCATCCGGGGCCGACAGGCCGAAGAAATCGCGCAGCCGGCGCACGTCGTCCACGGCGATCTGGGTCTTCAGCCGCTTGCGCTCGCTGTCCCACGCCCGGCGCAGCAGCAGAAGCCGCCCTTCGGCGAGGGCGGCGATGCGCCGAGCGACGGGGTGGTCGG
>PUNI01000219.1 GCA_003551745.1 Paracoccaceae bacterium
GAGAACGTCGCAGACGGCAACATCGACGCCGGTTACAGCTGCATGGGTTACGAGTGGGGCACGGTTCCGGCCGCGGCGCTGTTCGGCGCCACGCCCTTCGGCCCCGAATCGATCGAATTCCTGGCCTGGATGACCCACCACGGCGGGCAGGAGCTGCTGGAAGAGACCTTCCATCCGTACAACGTCCACCCGGTGTCCTGCGGCACGATCAGCCCCGAGACCGCCGGCTGGTTCCGTGAGGAGATGGCGACGGTCGAAGATCTGCGCGGCCTGCGCTTCCGCGCCGCGGGTGTCGGCGGCGAGATCTTCCAGGAATTCGGCATGTCGGTGACCATGCCGCCGGGCGGCGAGCTCTATCAGGCGCTCGAAACCGGCACGCTGGACGCCACCGAGTTCTCGCTGCCCACGGTGGACGAACAGCTCGGCTTCTATCAGGTCGCCGACTACCTCTATCTGCCCGGCTGGCACCAGCCCGCCACCAACCAGTTCCTCTACATCAACCTCGATGTCTGGAACGGGCTGAGCGAGCAGACCCAGGCGATGATCAACATGGCCTGCATGGCCGGCAACGCCTATTCCATCGCCCGGGCCGAGGCCCTGCAGGGCGCGGTGATCACCAGCTTCGAGGAGCGCGGCACCAATGTCCGCACCTACTCCGACGAGCAGCTCGAGGCGTTCTGGGAAGCCACGCAATTGGTGATGGAGCGGCGGTCGGCCGAGGACGAGATGTTCGGCCGGGTCTACGAGTCGCAGATGGACTTCCTGATGGAGCACCGTCCGTGGAAGGAACTGGGCTATCTGCCCCGCGACTGGATGACCCGACTGGGCGTCGAGTGATCTCCTGATCGCGCGGGCCGGCCACGGCCCCGCCCGAGTCTTGACCGGCCTGCGCCCTTTCCGGGCGCGGGCCGGCTTGCACCGCACAGGTGGTGCGAGCCGGAGCGTTGGGGAGGCGCCACGGCATGAGCGATCGCAACAGCGAACCGAAGCTCGATCTCGATCTCGAACGCGTCGAGGCCGCCTCGGCCCGGGGTGCGGCGCTGCAGTTTCCGCGCACCTGGCTGTCGGACATCATCGAGGCGGTGATCGACTTCTTCGGCTTCCTGGTGAACTGGATCTGGATCGTCCTTGTCCTGGTCATCGTGCTCAACGTGGTGGGCCGCTACGCCTTTGGGGTGAACTACGTCTGGGTCGAGGAGATGCAGTGGCACATGTATGCCGTGGGCTTCATGCTGGGCATCGGCTACGCGCTGCGCCACGACGCGCATGTGCGGGTCGATGTGGTGGCGATGAACCTGCGCAACCGCACCCGCGCCTGGATCGAGCTGTTCGGGCTGCTCTTGCTGGTGGCGCCGGTGGTGTATCTGATCGTCTCCTACGCCATCCCCTTCACCGAAACCTCGTTCCGGCGCGGCGAGCGCTCCTCGGCCCCCGGCGGGCTGGCGAACCGCTGGGCGATCAAGGGGGTGATCGTGGTGGCCTTCGTCTATCTGGGGCTGGCGGCCTTCGCCCGGGTGGTGCGCATCTGTTCCTACCTTTTCGGCTTTCCGCGGGCGCGCGCGGAGCGCTGAGCCCCGCCGGCCGGGACAGGCCGGCGTAATCACCACACAGGGCCGCCCGGGACAGTGGCGGCGGCGCAGGGGACGGGACGCATGCTCGAAGTCAACGAAATCCTCGTCATCGGGATGCTGGTCTCCTTCATCGCCCTGATCTTCACGGGCTTTCCCGTGGCCTGGGCGCTGGCGGGGGTGTCGGTGGCGTTCAGCTTCCTCGCCATCTGGGGCTTCGAGGCCTTCAACTGGGACACCTACTTCCTGACCGACATGCGCATCTTCGGGGTGATGGTGCAGCGGATCTGGGGACAGATGTCGAACTGGATCCTCGTCGCCCTGCCGATGTTCATCTTCATGGGGCTGATGCTGGAACGCTCGGGCATCACCGAAAAGCTGATGTCGAACTTCATCGTGCTCTTCGGCCGGTTCCGGGGCGGGCTGTCGCTGGGGGTGGTGCTGATCGGCATCCTTCTCGCGGCCTCGACCGGCATCGTCGGCGCCTCGGTGGTGCTGCTGGCGATGCTGTCGATGCCGATCATGCTGCGCGAGGGCTACAACAAGGGCTTCGCCTCGGGCGTGGTCTGCTCGGCCGGCACGCTGGGCATCCTGATCCCGCCCTCGATCATGCTGATCATCATGGCCGACCAGATGTCGGTGTCGGTGGGCAACCTGTTCATGGGCGCGCTGCTGCCGGGGTTGATGCTCGGGGGGATGTACCTGCTGTTCATCATCGTCGCCGCGATGCTGTTCAGCAAGCTGGCGCCGGCGCCGACCGACCTGCCGCCGGTGGACTTCAAGCTGATCCTGTCCACGCTCTGGGCGGTGGTGCCGCCGCTGCTGCTGATCCTCCTGGTGCTCGGCTCGATCTTCATGGGCTTTGCCACGCCCACCGAGGCCTCCGGCGTGGGCGCCTTCGGCGCGACCGTGCTGGCGGCGCTCAACGGCCGTCTGTCCTTCGCGGTGCTCAAGGAGGTCGGGATGAAGACCACCCTGACCACCGCCTTCATCTTCGGCATCTTCCTCGGCGCCACCATGTTCGCGGTGGTGATGCGCCAGCTCGGCGGCGACGAGTTCATCTCGGGCCTCCTGCAGGGGCTGCCCTTCGGCCCGGGGGGGATCGTGCTGACGATCCTCTTCATCGCCTTCCTCGCCGGTTTCTTCCTCGACTGGCTGGAGATCTCGCTGATCATGCTGCCGCTGGTCACGCCGGTGGTCTCGGCACTCGGCTTCGATCCGATCTGGTTCATCGTGCTGTTCGCGGTGACGCTGCAGACCTCGTTCCTGACCCCGCCGGTGGGCTTCTCGCTGTTCTATCTCAAGGGGGTGGCGCCCCCGCAGGTGAAGATCACCGACATCTACAAGGGGGTGATCCCCTTCGTGATCATCCAGGTGCTGGCGGTGCTTCTGGTGTTCTCCTTCCCGCAGATCGTGCTTTGGCTGCCCGGGCAGATGCTGGTGCAGTGACCCCGCGCATCAACGGCGGCGTCTCGTTCTGGTGGCACGAGCTTGGCGGCGTGCCGGCCCGGCGTCCGCCACTTTCGGGCGACACCACGGCCGATGTCTGCATCATCGGCGCCGGCTACACCGGGCTCTGGGCGGCGTGGTATCTCAAGGCGCTGCAGCCTGCGCTCGACGTGCTGGTGGTCGAGCGTCGCTTTGCCGGCTACGGCGCCTCGGGCCGCAACGGCGGCTGGCTGACCGGCAGCTTCGCCTGGAACGCCGAGCGCTACCTGCCCGCCGGCGGC
>PUNI01000209.1 GCA_003551745.1 Paracoccaceae bacterium
CGCGCCAACCGTCTCGCCATCTCGGTCTTCGAGACCTGCGACGGGATCGTCGAACGATGCCGCGACGCCTCGAACTCCTTCGCCAACGGCATCGACACAGTCCGCTCGACCCGCACCGGAGGCTATGCAAAAACGGTCAAGGGCCAAGGCCGTTAGAGCGCGTTGCGGGCTTCTCGATTCAGGATTCCCCTTGGGGGTGATCCGTGATTCCCTGTCTGCGAGGCAGATATGGGGGTCTGGGATGGGCAAGCCACATCCTGTCGAGCTTCGAGAGCGGGTGGTGGCCTTCGTTGAGGAAGGGCATTCGCATCGCTCGGCGGCGTCCCGGTTCCGGGTGTCGGTGAAATTCGTCAACGACATGGTCATCCTGAAGCGCGAGACGGGAAGCCTTCATCCCCGGCGCCAGGGCAACGGCGGCGGGCACGGCAAGCTGGAGCCGGTGCGCGCGTGGCTGGAGGCACGGATGGCGCAGAAGGGCGATCTGACGCTCGACGATCTGGTGGCCGAGCTGGCCGACCGGCACGGCATCGCGATCCACCGCGTCTCGGTCTGGCGGTTCCTCCGCAGCCTCGGCCTGACGCACAAAAAAAGCCCTCCGCGCCGTCGAGCAGAAGCGGCCTGACGTCCGTCAGGCGCGCCACATCTGGATCATGCGGCGCCAACCCTTCATGCGCAACCTGTTGCCGCGGCTCGGTTTCATAGACGAGACCTCATTGAAGACCAACATGGCCAAGACCACCGGCTGGTCGCCGAAGGGCGCGCGGCTGATCGACCACGCCCCGTTCGGCCACTGGAACACCCAGACTTTCATCGCCGCCCTGCGCCACGACCGGCTGGACGCGCCCTGGGTCATCGACGGCGCCATGAACCGTGCGCTGTTCGACCTCTACGTCGAGACCCAGCTCGTCCCGACCCTGCAGCCAGGCGACGTGATCATCCTGGACAACCTCGCCGCCCACCACAGCCCCACCGCCGCAGCAGCCATGAAGAGGGCCGGCGCCTGGTTCCTGTTCCTGCCCCCCTACAGCCCCGACCTGAACCCGATCGAGATGGCCTTCGCCAAGCTCAAGGCCCTCATCCGACGCGCCGCAGCACGAACCTACGAAGACCTATGGCGCGCCGTCGGCCACGTCTGCGACCTCTTCACCGACGAGGAATGCTACAACTTCTTCAAGGCCGCCGGATACGAAACCAATTGAGCGCAACACGCTCTAGCCGCTGCGTCGGCGCCCAGACCCGGGCACCTCCCGGGTCAGTGGCCAGTCTGGTCGTGCCGGGCTGTCCGGGCCGCCGCGCGCCCGGATTGCAGTCTCAGGCCGCGCGGCGGCGGCTCACCATCAGGGCCAGAAGGCAGATCACCGCCGCGCCCATCAGGAACAGCCCGACCGCCACCCCGGGGCCTTGCGGCAGCTGCGTGGGGGGCGGACCCGGCCACAGCGTCGGGACCACCAGCACCGCGAACAGAAGCCCGACCCCGGCCAGCGCCGCCGTCACCGCCCGGTGCGCGGGCCCCGCCCGCCGGGCGCGCGCCCGGCGCAGCGCCGCGCGGGCCCGCGCCACGTCGCCCCCGGCGGCCAGCAGCGCCGGCACCACCAGCAGCACCAGCACCAGCCCGAAGCCCAGCCCGAACACCAGCGTGATGACAGTGGGCTTGAGGAACTCCGCCGCGCTGGAGCGCTCCACCAACAAGGGCGCGAGCCCCAGCACCGTGGTCAGCGTCGTCAGCAGGACAGGCCGCAGCCGCGCGCAGGCGCCGTCGACGATCGCGGGGTGCAGGCCCCGCCGCGCGGCCTCCTCGTCCACCGTGCGCACCAGCACGATGGAGTCGTTGATGATGATGCCGGCCATCCCCACCAGCCCCACCACCGAGAACATCGACAGCGGCACCCCCATCACCCAATGCCCCCAGACCGCCCCGATCAGGCCGAAGGGAATCACCGCCATCACCACGAAGGGCCGGCTCCAGCTCGCGAACACCCATGCGAGGGTCAGGAAGATCCCCAGCAGGCACAGCGCAAAGCCCAGCGCTGCATCCGACAGGAAGGCGCGTTCGTCCTCGGCCTGCCCTGCCAGTTCCCATTCGACGCCGAAGCGGGCCGAGACGTCGGGCAGGATGGTCGCGGACAGCGCGCGCATGACCTCGGTGGCCTGCGCCGGGTCGTCCTCGGAGGTCGCGCCGGTGACGGAGACGACGCGCACGCCGTTCTCGCGCCGTATTGTGGAGAAGCCGGTGCGCTCGGTCACGCTGACCACGTCGCCCAGGGGCACCCAGGCCCCCGAGGGGCTGCGCAACAGCATGGTGTCCGTGAAGTCCGCCCGCCGCTCGGCCTCGGGCAGTTCCACCCGGATGGCCGCGCTGCGGGGGCCGTCGGGGTAGGTGGCGGCCTCGATCCCCGCCAGCCGCGCGCGCAACTCGCGCGCCAGCCCGTCCACCGTGAAGCCCAGCGCCTGCCCCTGCGGCGTCAGCGCCAGGCTGAGTTCGGGCTTGTCGTAGCCCAGCGTGTCCTCCAGCCCCGACACGGCCGGGAAGGGGGCAAGCGCGGTCTGCACCGCCTCGGCCGCGGCCTTCAGCGTCGGCGTGTCGGCGCCCGCGAGGCGCACCGCGAGCGAGTCGCCCCCCGGTCCCTGGCTCCAATGCCGGAAGCTGAGGACCTCCAGCGCCGGGTGCGGCTCGGCCTCTGCCTGCAGCCGGGCGGTGAATTCGGCCGAGGACCAGGGGCGGTAGTCGACGTCCACCAGCTCGATGGAGACGCCGCCGAGGAGGTCGGCATCGCGCCCCTACACCCCCGACAGGCCGCGGCCGGTGCCGCCGCCGATCTCGGCCAGCACATGCGCCACGCCGGGGCGCCCGTCGAAGGTGGTCATCTCTGCGCCCAGCCGGTCGGCCGTGCGCTGCACCTCGCGCATCATCGCCAGCGTGTCGTCGCGGGTGGCGCCGGGCAGCATGGCGAAATTGCCCGTGACGGTCCCCTGTTCGGGCGCAGCGAAGAAGCGCCAGGGCACGTCGCCGCGGATCAGCAGCGCGGTCTGGGAGGCGAGCAGGACGACGACGCCGGCGAGGACAGGATAGCGCAGTCGGACAACCCAGACCATCATCGGGCGGAAGGCCCGTTCCCGCACCCAGCGGAAGCCCCGGTTAACCTGCCGCGAGGGCCAGTCGTACCAGTGATCCTTCGCCTGCGAGACCAGCGCGTGGCGCATGTGATGCGGCAGCACGAGGAAGCATTCGACAAGCGAGGCGATCAGCACGGCGATCACCGTCAGCGGGATCTGCCAGATCAGCTCGCCCATCCGGCCA
>PUNI01000605.1 GCA_003551745.1 Paracoccaceae bacterium
GCGATTGCCCGAAGCTGTCGACCAGCGCCGGCAGCACCGGCCCCACCGGCGCCAGCGACATCCAGAACGTCAGAACCGCCACCGGCAGCCCCAGTGCGGCCAGCACCACCACCGCCGCGAAACCCCAACCCAAGGCCCGGCCCACCGGCCCCAGCGCGACCCGCCGCCGGCCCGCCCCGCTGCCCGAGCCGGTGCGGGCATAGCGCACGCCCTCGCGCAGTCGGCTCTCCCACCACACCACGGTGAGGGCGATGGCGATCAGGATCAGCGCCAGCCAGGCCGCATAGAGACGGTCGAAGGCCGCCGAGTACTGCAGATAGATGACATAGGAGAACACCTCGAAGCGCATCAGCGCGACGGCGCCGAAATCGCCGATGGTGTAGAGGCCGATGACCAGCCATCCCGCCATCAGCGCCGGCAGCAGATGCGGCAGGGTCACCCGCCAGAACACCTCGCGCGGCCCGCAGCCCAGCGCCCGGGCGCTGTCCTCTAGGCTCTGGTCGAGCCCGGCATAGGCCGCCCGGAGATTGAGATAGAGATAGGGAAAGCAGTAGAGCGACAGCGCCAGCGTCGCGCCCCACCAGCCCTGCGTACGCGGCAGGGTAAACCCGAAGACCTGGTTGAGGAAGCCGAAGTTGCCCGACAGGCCGATCAGCGCATAGGCCATCACATAGCCCGGCACCGCCAGCGGGAGCACGGCGAGGAAGTTGATCACCCGCCGCCCCGGCAGGTCCGATCGGCTGACGAGCCAGGCCAGCGGCAAGGCAATGGCGGTGCACAGCGCCAGCACCCCGGCCGTCAGCGCGGCGGTGTTGAGCAGAAGCTGCGCCGTCCGGGGCCGGGTGAGCAGGCGCCAGACGGTGTCGAAATCGGCCTCGAACGCCCGCAGCACGAGGTAATAGAGCGGCAGCAGCATCAGCACGCCGACCGTCAGCCCCAATGCCGAAAAGACGATACGGGCCGCCGGCATGCGGCGACCCAGAAACAGATGTCTGGCGGCGGTTGCGGCCATCAGATGAGGCCGGCCTCGCGCACCAGTTCCAGCGTGCCCTCCAGATCGCCGATGGTGTTGAGATTCACCTCCGGCGCCATGCGGGTGACATCGTCGAGGCTGATCGCGTCCACCCGCGTCGGGATCACGCTGCCGGTCACCGGGAACTCGGCCACCTCGCCGCTGAAGAACTGCTGCGCCGAGTCCGAGAGCAGGAAGTCGATGAAGGCCACCGCCGCCTCGCTGTTCTCGCTGCTGCCGAGCACCCCCATGCCGGCGACCAGCAGCAGGTTGCCGATGTCGCCCTCGGTAGGAAACAGCGTCTGGTTCACCGGGAAATCCTCGGCGGCTCGCTTGAACCGCACGAGGTAGTAGTTGTTCGTCACGCCCAGATCGGCCTCGCCGTCGCCTATGGCCTGGATCATGGCGGTGTTGTTGCGCACGGTCACCGGGTCGTTGGCCGCAAGCCCCTGCAGCCAGGCCAGCGCGGCGTCGTCGCCCTCGACCACCCGCAGCGCGGTGACATGCGCGAGAAAAGAGCCGTTGGTGGGCGCGAGCGCGATGCGCCCGGCGTAGATCGGGTCGGTGAGGTCGGCCATGGTGGCGGGCATCTCGTCCTCGCCCAGCCGCTCGGTGGAATAGGCCAGCACCCGGCCGCGGCCCGAGGTGGCGATCCAGCGGCCCTCGCTGTCGCGATAAGCGGCGGGCACGCGGTCAAGCGTTTCCTGCGGCAGGGCCATGAACATGTCCGCCACGGCGCCCAGCGCGGCGGCATCCTGCGCCCAGAACAGATCGGCCGGCGAGCGGTCGCCTTCCTCCTGCAGGAGGATCGCGAGTTCGGCGGTGCCGCCGTAGCGGACATTGACGTTGATGCCGGTCTCGGCCGTGAAGGCCGCGATGATCGGCGCGATCAGTGTCTCGCCCCGGCCGGAATAAAGCGTCAGGTCGGCCAATGCGGGCAGCGGCACGGCCGAGGCGGCAGCGGCCGCCAGCGCGAAGAAGGCGTTGCGGATCGAGGTCATGGGAAGCGTCCTTTCGTTTCTGCTTGGTGCCGGGTTGCGGCGATGGGCAGGAACATCCGGGTAACGCGCTGCAAGCGCCTGCCTGGCGGGGCCGGCATCAAGGCCGACCGCGCAATTCCTAGCAAGTTTGTCGGATATTTCGAGCGCCCCGCTTTGTCAAGCAGTCTTCAAGGCACCTCGATGCCGGTTTGCCCCGCTTGACGCGCCGCCTGAAAGCGCCTAATACCCGCCCGAGTTTCACGGGCGCTGCTTTGCCGGCGCCTGTTTTCCGTTGAACAGGACCCCCTGATTCCGGTTACCCGGACCGTCAGGCTGCAAGATGAGGATGATCAGATGTCGCGCCGCTGCGAACTGACCGGCAAGGGCCCGATGTCGGGCAACAACGTGAGCCACGCCAACAACAAGACCCGCCGTCGCTTCCTGCCCAACCTGGTGGACGTGACGCTGGCCTCCGAATCGCTGGGCCAGAGCTATTCGCTGCGCATCTCGGCCGCGGCGCTGCGCTCGGTCGACCATCGCGGCGGGCTCGACGCCTTCCTGGCCAAGGCCAAGGACGAGGAGCTGTCGCCCCGCGCGCTGAAGATCAAGAAGACCATCGCCAAGGCCGCGCAACCCGCCGCCTGATCGGTCCCGGCTCAACGATCCCCAAGGCCCCGCCCGCGCGGGGCCTTCGGCTTTGCGGCCACGGGTTCGCGCCACGGGTTGCGACCCGCCCGGCTTCCGCGAAAGTTTCGTTGCGGTTAACGCGGCCAGATTGACGTTCCATAACAAGCACTTGCCCAGGCGCACAAATTTGTGCGCCCCCCAGGGGCCGCCCTATCCGCCGCGCCGCGCCCCGGTCATCGCCAGCCGAATCAGCGTGCGCTGCAGAAGCGCCGCCAGCGGCGCGCGCGAGGACGAGCGCAGCGTCAGGTCGGTCTCGGTCAGCTGCGCCAGCGCCTCCTCGACCTGGGGCAGGTTCCAGCGCTGCGCCTGGCGCAGCAGCCGGTTGCGGCGCGGCCCGTAGACCGGCGGGCGCATCTTCTCGACCGCCTGCGCCGGGCCCTGCGGATGCGCCAGCAGCCCGTGCAGCAGCCGGAAATGCCGGATCGCCCCGATGCACAGCGCCACCGGCGCCACCCCCTGCGCGGCCAGCCGCGCCATCAGCGGCGCCACCTCGCCCGACCGCCCCTCGGCCACGGCGTTGAGCACGTCGTCCACATCCGCCTCGCCGCCCTGCGGGGCCAGCGCGGCGATTTCCTCGACCGTGAGGGGCGCGGCATCGCCCAGCTTGTAGAGC
>PUNI01000016.1 GCA_003551745.1 Paracoccaceae bacterium
CCCGGATGGATCGCGGCCCAGTCGCGCGCCAGCATCACGCCCACCTTGTCGGCGAAGATTTCCTCGCCCTCGTCGTCCACCACCCCGCAGCGGTCGCCGTCGCCGTCGAAGCCCAGCGCGAGGTCGGCGCCATGGGCGCGCACGGCATCGGCCATGTCGTGCAGCATCTCCAGCGCCTCGGGGTTGGGGTTGTAGTGCGGAAAGGTGTAGTCGAGGCGGTCATGCAGCGGGATCACCTCGGCCCCGATCCGGTCCAGGAGCCGCGGCGCGAACCGCCCCGCCGTGCCGTTGCCCGTCGCGCAGACCACCCGCAGCGGGCGGCCCAGCCGGAAATCCCCCGCCAGATCGTCGAGATAGGCCTCCTCCACCCCCGCCACGGTTTCGTAGGACCCGCCGGGGCGGGGCACGCCATGGCCGCCCAGCACGATGTCGCGCAGCTCGGCCATCTCGTCCGGGCCATGGGTGAGGGGACGGTCGAAGCCCATCTTCACCCCGGTCCAGCCATTGGGGTTGTGGCTGGCGGTCACCATGGCCACCGCCGGGGCGTCCAGATGGAACTGCGCGAAATAGGCCATGGGCGAGAGTGCGGGGCCGATGTCGCGCACGGCGATCCCCGCCTGCATCAGCCCGATCGCCAGCGCCTGCTTGATCGCCAGCGAATAGTCGCGGTAGTCGTTGCCCACCACGATCTCCGGCTTCAGCCCGCGCGCCTGGATCTGGGTGCCCAGCCCCAGCCCCAGCGCGGTCATGCCCGGCAGGTTGATCTCCTCGGGGTATTTCCAGCGCGCGTCGTATTCGCGGAACCCCTTCGGCGCGATCTGCGGGTCGCGCAGGAAGTTCCAGGTATTGGGGGTGACGGTGGGGGCGGGAGCGCTCATCGGGGCCTCACGTTCGGGCATGGGCGGCGTTGTCGAGATACCAGCGATAGGCATCCCGGATCCCCTCGCGCAGCCCGATGCGCGCGCGCCAGCCCATGGCGGCCAGGCGCGAGACATCCATCAGCTTGCGCGGGGTGCCGTCGGGTTTCGAGGGATCGAAGGCCAGCCGGCCGGCAAAGCCGGTGACCTCGGCCACCATGCCGGCCAGCTCGGCGATGCTGACATCCTCGCCGGTGCCGACATTGATGTGGCTCAGCATGGGCTGGGTGTTGGCCGCATAGGTCTCGCGTGGCAGATCCATCACGAAGAGGCTCGCCTCGGCCATGTCGTCGACATGCAGGAACTCGCGCCGCGGCGTGCCGGTGCCCCAGATCACCACCTCTTCGGCGCCGGTCTCCACCGCCTCGTGGAAGCGCCGGATCAGGGCGGGCAGGACATGGGAGTTCTCGGGGTGGAAGTTGTCGCCCGGGCCATAGAGGTTGGTGGGCATCACCGAGCGGTAGTCGGTACCGTACTGCCGGTTGTAGCTCTCGCACAGCTTGATGGCGGCGATCTTGGCGATGGCGTAGGGCTCGTTCGTGGGCTCCAGCGGGCCGGTCAGCAGCGCGTCCTCGGCCATGGGCTGGGGGGCCATGCGCGGATAGATGCAGGACGAGCCCAGCTGCAGAAGCCGCGGCACGCCCGCCGCCCAGGCCTCGTGGATGACATTGGCCGCGATCATCAGGTTGTCGCGGATGAAATCGGCCGGATAGCTGTTGTTGGCATGGATCCCGCCGACCTTGGCGGCGGCGAGGATCACCACATCGGGTTTTTCCGCCTGCATGAAGGCGCGGACGGCGGCCTGGTCGGTCAGGTCCAGCTCGGCATGGCTGCGGGTGATCAGCTCGATAGCCTCGCCTGCCGCCTGCCGGGCCTGCAGCCGGCGCAGGATGGCCGAGCCCACCATGCCGCGATGGCCGGCGATGTGGATGCGGGTCATGCGATCTTCTCGAAGCCCAGCAGCAGAGAGACGCTCTGGGTCCGGGCGCGCAGGTCCTTCAGGGCCGGGGCCGCGCGGTTCCAGTGCCACAGCGTCAGGTCCGGGTTCGTGGCCATCGCGGACGAGAACACGGCGTCCCGGGCCTCGATCGGGCCAAGCGGCCGGACCCCGGCCCGCGTGAGCCAGTTCCGGTACAGATCGAGCCTGTGCTGCGCAGCGGGGATCGGCTCATCCCCGACATACATGTCGATCGCATGGATCGTCTTTCCGCCGACCCTGAGGATCCGGCAGAGATCCTCCAGGAAATCCCCGGCCTGATGGGGGGGCACATGCTCGATCACGCTGACCGAGATCACGAAGTCGAAGCTGTTGTCCTCGAGGGCGGGGTCGAACTCTCCCAGAAAGGCCGGCACGGTGCGCACGTTCGGGATGTTCTGATCGCCCAGCGGCCCGCCGTGCTGGCCCAGAAGCTTGTCGACATTCACGCAGTCGTTGCGCTCGGCGATCGCGCGCAGGATGCGTGAGTTGCCGCCGCCGATCTCGGCAATCCGCTGGCCCGACAGGGCCCTGACATGCTCGTAGACGGCAACGTCCTGCCATGTCTTGAGATGGATATCCACGTTCTTCCAGCCGAGTTCGGCATGCACCCGGTTGTCCAGATGCCCCCAGACCTCGGTCTTCGTCAGAAATCTCAGCACCGCCCTGCTCCTGCCCTCGCCGGCGCGGCGTCCGGCTCCCCTGTTGACGTCATGCCCCCTGCCTCATTCCATCGCCACCGGCACGGTCATGCCGTGCCGGTGCAGCAGCGCATGGCGCTGCGCCGCCTTCAGATCCTCGGCCACCATCTCGGCGCACATCTCGCGGGCGGTGATCTCGGGCGCCCAGCCCAGCTCTTCCTTCGCCTTGGCCGGGTCGCCCAGCAGCGTGTCGACCTCGGCGGGGCGGAAATAGCGCGGGTCGATGCGCATCACCACCTGCCCGGGCGCCAGCGCCGGGGCGTCGTCGCCGGTGACCTCGGCCACCACCGCGACCTCGTCCACCCCTTCGCCGCGGAACTCCAGCCGCACGCCCAGCTCCTGGGCGGTCCAGGCGATGAAGTCGCGCACCGAGTGCTGCACGCCGGTGGCGATGACATAGTCCTCAGGCGCCTCCTGCTGCAGCATAAGCCACTGCATGCGCACGTAATCCTTCGCATGGCCCCAGTCGCGCAGGCTGTCGATGTTGCCCATGTAGAGGCAGGGCTCGAGGCCTTGCGCGATGTTGGCCATCCCGCGGGTGATCTTGCGGGTCACGAAGGTCTCGCCGCGGCGGGGGCTCTCGTGGTTGAACAGGATCCCGTTGCAGGCATAGATCCCGTAGGCCTCGCGGTAGTTCACGCAGATCCAGTAGGCATAGAGCTTGGCCACGGCATAGGGCGAGCGCGGGTGGAA
>PUNI01000256.1 GCA_003551745.1 Paracoccaceae bacterium
ATCCTCCGGCCGCGGTGCCGGCACGGGCGCACCGGCAGCCGCAACCGCGACGGAAATGGCCAGTTCCTCCGCCGCGCTCGCCTCGGCGATGGCCTCGGCTGCCTCACCGCTTGCCGGTTCCTCGGCCTGCGTGGCCGCGAGGGCTTCCTCGGCCGCGTCAGCCACGGCGAAGGGCAGGTCGTCGGGCCGCGCGGCCGGAGCGGCTGTCGCCTCGGTGGCCTCGGCGACGCTGATCTCCACGGCTTCGGCCAGAACGTCCGGCCGCGGCGCGGCGTCCGACGCACCGGCGTCGGCCACCGCGGCGAGCACCGCGTCGATATCCTCCTGCATGGCGACGAGCACCGGCGCCGCCGTGTCTTCGGATGCAGGAACCGGCCGAGCCGCCGGAATCGGGCTGCGCGTCACCGCCGTGTTGGGCCGGATGGTGCGACCGGCAGCCGGTCGTTCGCCCTGCGCGGAGGAGGCCGCCGCCGTGGCGACCGGCTGGCTGCCGTAGTTCGGCGCGGCGGGGCGGCGCACTGCAACCCGGGCCGGGGCCCGCGAGAAGCCGAGATCCATCAGGCTGCTCACGCGGCGGGTGCGGTCGGCGACCGAGGCGCCACCGAACATCGTCACGATTATGCGCTTGCCGCCGCGTTCGGCCGAGGCGGTGAGGTTGAAGCCGGCCGCCCTCGTGAAGCCCGTCTTGATGCCATCGGCGCCCCGATAGCTGTCCAGGAACGCGCGATTGGTGTTCGGCACATGCGCCAGGCCGGCATCGGCGCTGCGGCGCGAGAACAGATTGTAGTATTGCGGAAAGTCGAAATAGAGCTGGCGACCCAATGTGGTCATGTCGCGCGCCGTCGACAGGTGGCCGGACGCGGTCAGCCCGTGCGCGTTGCGAAAGCTGGTGCTGTTCATGCCCATCGCCCGTGCCGTCCGGTTCATGCGTTCGATGAAGGCGCGCTCGGAGCCCGAGATCGCCTCGCCGATGGCGGTGGCCGCGTCGTTCCCCGAGCGCAGGGCCGCCGCCCGGATCAGGTGCCGCAGCGCCACCGACTGCCCCGCCCGCAGCCCGAGGCAGGAGCAGGGCTGGCGGGCGGCGTTGGCACTGATGCGCACCGGCGTGTCGAGCGTGATCTCGCCGTTCTGCACCGCCTCGAAGGCGATGTAGAGCGTCATCATCTTGGTCAGAGAGGCCGGATGCAGCCGGGTATCGTGGTTGCGAGCGTGCAGGATCTCGCCCGAGCGCATGTCCATCACCACGGCCGCGTAGGGGGCCGCCTGCGCCGCCACGGGCGCAAGCACCACCAGAGCGAGTATCACCGCCAGGCGGCGCACGCTGCGGCTTAGCCGCGACATCTGGGGATTCATCACGGTCACTGCCCCTATATCTGCCTCATGGCCCAGATCTTGTCCGCCCAGGTCCACCCACAATTAACGTTGATAGCACGCGACTGTCGGCCGGAAAACATCTTTTGTTCAGCGCCTTTTACCGAAAAGCTCGACCGTGACTTTACCGTGACGTTACGCCCCCTGCGTCAGGCGCCGTCGATCCACTCCACGAGGTCGGGAAGCCGGGCCAGATCAGGGAGCGCGCGGAACCGCGCATGCTCGACCGGCGCCTCGGCATGCTCGATGGCCCAGGTCTGCCCGTGTGGCACATGAACACCCCAGCCACCGGCGAGGATCGGCGGAATCACATCGGACTTCAGCGAGTTTCCGACCATCAGCGCGGCCTCCGCCCCAGCGCCGTGCCGGGTGAATATGCGGGCATAGACCTCCGGCGTCTTCTCGCTGACGATCTCGACCGCGTCGAACAGATCGCCCAGCCCCGACTGCGCCAGCTTGCGCTCCTGGTGCAGAAGATCGCCCTTGGTGATCAGCATGACGCGATATCTACCGGCCAACGCCTCGACCGCCGCGCGGGCATGGGGCAGAAGCTCGATGGGATGGTCGAGCATATCGCGCCCGGCGGCGAGCAGTTCCGAGATCACGCCGGCCGGCACGCGCCCGTCGGTGACCTCGATCGCGGTCTCGATCATCGACAGGGTGAAGCCCTTCACCCCAAATCCGTAGCGACCGAGGTTGCGGCGTTCCGCCGCGAGCAGGCGGGTGTCGAGGTCGGCGGTCTCGGCGTGCGTGGCCAGCAGTTCGGCGAAGCGCGCCTGCGTCAGCCGGAAGAAACGCTCGTTGTGCCAGAGCGTGTCGTCGGCGTCGAAGGCGACGGTGTCGAGACGTTCTGTCATGGGCGCGGCACGGGATGGCGGCCTCACTTCCCCTTTTCTCGGCTCCATGAGCCGCTATACTGCGTGCCGATGCAATCCCTTCCCTCGACAGGCTCCGTCATGTCTGCGAATTGGCGACCAGCGACACTGTCGGACAAGGACACCCCCGGGGGCGGCCCGCCCGGGCGCGACGGCGAGGCCGGGGTGCTGACCCGGACCCGCACGCGCACCCAGCGCCCGCCGCTCTACAAGGTGCTGATGCTGAACGACGACTACACGCCGATGGAGTTCGTCGTCCACGTGCTGGAGCGCTTCTTCGGCATGAGCCATGCCCAGGCCTTCCACCTGATGCTGACAGTGCACAAGAAGGGCGTGGCGGTGGTCGGCGTGTTCTCCTTCGAGGTGGCCGAGACCAAGGTGGCGCAGGTGATGGATTTCGCCCGCCGTCACCAGCACCCCCTGCAGTGCACCATGGAAAAGGAATAGGCGCGCGCCAGCCGGCCCGCGCCAAACCCCGATGACCCACCCGGATCCGCGCGCCCTGCGCCTGGCCTTGGCCTGCCCCGAACCGCCGCCCGGCCCCGTCGCCGTCTTCGGCCCCCGGGCGGGCGAGGATCTGTCTGCGCTCGGCCCAGACCTGCGGATCGTGACCGGGTTTCGTCCCGATCACGATTACTTCTCCGCCCGCGGTCACCTCTGCGAAACGGTGCCGACCGCGCGCTGCGCAACCGCGCTGGTCTGCCTGCCGCGCGCCCGCGAGGCGGCGCGCGATCTGGTGGCGCGCGCGGTCGCACTGGCCGACGGCGCCGTGCTCGTCGACGGACAGAAGGCGGACGGAATCGACGCCCTGCTGCGCGCCTGTCGCGAGAAGACCCCGGTCTCGGACCCCGTGGTGAAGGCCCATGGCAAGCTGTTCCGTCTCGAGGGCGCCCGGTCTGCAGATTTCGCCGACTGGAAGGCGGCCCCGCGCCGCCTGCCCTGCGGCTTCGTGACCCGCCCGGGCGTGTTCTCCGCCGACGGGCCGGACCCTGGCTCGCAGCTTCTCGCCGCTGCGCTGCCGGCACGGCTGCCCCCG
>PUNI01000622.1 GCA_003551745.1 Paracoccaceae bacterium
GACGTGGACAGCGGCAACGGGCAGGTCAAGCGCCGGGGCCAGGGGCCGCAGCAGCCCCGTCAGGCCGTCGGGCAGCCCCGCGTCGCCCGATCCCGCAAGGTCGGGCACCGGGTTCCCGGCGAGATTGGTGGCAAGCCCCGGCACCGGCCCGGGGCGCAGCGCTTCGGCCCCAGCGAGGCCGGCCCAGTCGTGGCCCTGTTCCGGCGTCACGTCGCCACGCAGCGCGCCCAGCCCGAACATGGCACCCGCGGGCACCCGGCCACGATCCGCGCACAGCCGCCGGGCGGCAGGGTTGAGCCGGGCAAGCCGCCGCTCCAACACCGCCAGCTGCCCGGGCCCGGCGAGGTCGGCCTTGGTCAGCAGGATCAGGTCGGCCGCGGCCACCTGCCCCACCGCCTCGAAGCCTTCGTCCAGCGTGCGCATTCCCGTGGCCGCGCAGACCACCGTCACCACCCCGTCCAGCAGATACTGCCCTGCCACCGCCCGGTCCAGCACCAGCGTGTGCTGGATCGGCGCGGGGTCGGCGAGGCCCGTGGTCTCGATCACCACCCGGTCGAAGGTGAGTTGCCCGTTCGCCCGCCTGCGGCCGAGGTCGACCAGCGTCGCCACCAGATCGCCCCGCACCGAGCAGCAGAGGCAGCCCGACTGCATCAGCACCATCTCCTCGGTGCTCTCGGACACAAGATCATGGTCGAGCCCGATCTCGCCGAACTCGTTGACGATCACGGCCACGCGGCCCGCCTCGGCGGTGGCCAGCAGCCGGTTCAGCACGGTCGTCTTGCCCGCGCCCAGATAGCCGGTGATCAGCGTCACGGGGATGCGCGGGTCGGCGGACGGGCTTCGGTCTTGCATCGGCGGGTCTTAAAGGGCCTGATCCGGGCGAGTTATACTATTACACTCTCTCACGCAATCGATCTTCGTCGCAAGCGTGGGAGGCGTGCCTGTCGGATGCCTTGCAGCCGCGTGAGACAGCTGCCGTATTCGGATCGGACAGACACCCGTGCCCGGATTCAAGCCGCGGTCGCATCTCTCCGGGCAGGAGTCCGGGAATCGCACGAAGAGTTTTCGAGGCACAGGGAAGGGATGCGCGGTCCGGACGGCAGGACCGAGGCGTGCGACCGGCCATGCACCCCAACGCGCTGATCTCAAGGCGGACGGGCTTCGGACCGGATGCGGCGGCAAGACCGGAACGGGCGAGGGGCATCACCGGGCCGCGGACACAGGCCCGCGTCCGAGCCCGCATCTTCACGCCATGAAGAACTGCCGCGGCAGCAGGAAGGGAAAGCCCGTCTGGCCGTCGACCTCGATCTTCATGATCGGGCCCATCCACTCGCCCCATTTCGCGTTCACCGGGCTGTCGGCCAGTTTCGCGCGGGTGGCGTCGAGGTCATCGGTCTCGAAATACCCGAAGAGCGTCAACCCGTGGCGGAAGATGTTGTAGTTGCGGATGCCCGCCGCACGCAGCGTCTCCAGCATCTCCGGCCAGATCTCGTCGTGGCGGCGCTTGTATTCCTCTTCGTATCCGGGGCGGACCTCGAGCACCCAGGCGTATCCCGACATCAGTTGGCCTCCTTCCAGCTGCGGAAACAGTCGCGCATCGTCACGGTTTCGGTGAGCACGTCCTCGAACAGCGTGTTCATGTAGTCCTGGTGGACGTATTCGATCGCCAGCGCGCCGCTGTAGCCGGCGTCCCGCAGGGTGCCGAACATGGCGGGGAAGTTCAGCGTGCCCTGCGCGAACTTGGCCTGCAGCGCGCCCATCCGGGCCTGGCGCAGATGAACATGGACGGCATGGGGCGCCAGCGGGTCGATCTCCTCCTGCCGATAGCCGAGGCAGGCGAAATGCGAATAGTCGAGTGCCAGCCCGACCCCGGTCTCGGCCACAAGCTCGGCCACGAGGTCAGGCGATTCCGCCAGCGAGTGCACATGCGGCTCGAAGCAGAGCCGGGCGGAGAAGGGCGCCGCGACCGCGGCCAGCGCGTTGAGGCTCTCGCGCGAGACCCGCGCCGCGTCGGCGCGCGACTGGCCCGGGTTGATGACGCCGGGCAGGATGAACACGCTGCCGATCCCGGCGGCATCGGCAAATCGCATCACCGCCTCAAGATCGCGCGCGTTGGCGTCGATGGTGCCGGGAAGGGCGAGGTTGCGGCCGCCGAGCCCGTCGCCGAAGAGGTGGTAGTAGTTCGGTATCTCGACACCCAGCGCTGCCAGGTCGGCCGCGGCGGCCTCGGGTTCGGCGAGGATCTTCGCCTTGTCGAGCGCCGAGGCATAGAACAGCCCCACGTCGAGCGCCCCGATGCCGAGCGCCTTCGAGATACCGGCACATTCCGCGAGCGTGCAGGCCGGCATCGACCAGCTGGTCAGCGACAGTCTCATGCATGCCCCTCCTTCACCGGTTCTAGCCGCCCGCTTTCGGCTGAGGCGTAGAGCGCGGCCAGTGCCTCTGTCACCCGCGCACCATTCTCGGCGTCGGCGGCGTTCTCGATCGACTGACCGTCGCAGAGCTGCACGAAGCGGCGCACCGGCAGGGCGCCATCATAGACGGCACCCTCGTCGGTGAGTTCCAGCACCTCGTCTGCACCGTCCATCCGCCGCAGTTCGAGCCGCGCCGGTGCATTCGAGAAGAACAAGCAGCCTTCGGTGCCGTAGAGGCGGATGTCCGTGTGCATGCCGACATGCTTCGGCACGGTCGATGAGCCCGACAGGGACACCGTCGCCCCGCAGCGGGTGTGGCCCACCGCGGCGTCGTAGTAGTCGACCCCCGCGGGTGACTTGCCCGTGATGGCGAAGACGTCCACAAAGGCCAGGTCGCCGACATGGCAGAGCCAGGCCAGCGCGTGCGACATCTGTCCCCAGCCATATCCGCCGGCCCGCGCCGGGTCGGCCCAGGTCGAGGCGGGCGGGCGGAACATGTGCCCCTCGGTCTCCAGCATCGGCTGCCCGGCGAAGAGGTCTTCGAGCGCCGAGCCCATCTGGCAGACGGCATGGCGGATCGCACCGATGCGGCCCTCGCGGACCATGGCCGCGGCGCGCAGGCTGAAGTCGGTGAAGTTCATCCCGCAGGGCACCAGCACCTCGCGGCCGGCGGCGCGCGCGGCGCGCGCGATCGCGCGGCCGTCCTCGGCGCTGGTCGCCATCGGTTTCTCCACCATCACATGCGCCCCGGCGGCGAGCCCCGCCAGCGCCGGGGCGGTATGCGCGACATGGGGGGTCGACACGATCAGCCCGTCGAGCCGTTCGGCCGCCAGCATGGCGTCGAGGTCATCATAGCGCGCC
>PUNI01000071.1 GCA_003551745.1 Paracoccaceae bacterium
AAGCCGCTTCGCCCGGCGGGCGCAGGGCGTCTCACGCTGCGGTGACCGCAAGGCGCGTCCCGCCCCTGTGCCGCCGAAGTGTCCGGGCTCAGCCGGCTGGCATCGGTCGCACGTCGGCGCGGGCCGCCTCCGGCAGGGCGGCCAGCATGTCGGCCACCGTGACGCCGGTCAGCGGATGGCGCCAGTCGGGCGCGATCTCGGCCAGGGGCACGAGCACGAAGGCCCGGTCCTGCATGCGCGGATGGGGCAGCACCAGCCGGTCGGGCGTGCGGCCGATCTGCGCCTCGGCAGGCAACTGCCGCCAGGCCTCTTGGGTTTCGGGATCCGGCAGCACCTGATCGTCCAGCGCGAGCAGATCGACATCGAGCGTCCGCGCCCCCCAGCGCTGCACCCGCGCCCGGCCGAACTCGGCTTCGATCGCGTGCAGATGATCGAGAAGGGCCGCGGCCGAAAGCCGGGTTTCGAGCGCCGCGGCGGCATTGACATAGTCGGGCCCTGCCCCGGGCGGAAAGCAGGGCGTCCGGTAGAGCGCGCTTTGCGCGACCAGCCGGTCCCCGCCCTGTGCCAGCCGCCCGAGCCCCGCGCGCACCAGCGCCGAAGGCTCCAGCACACCCGATGGCAGATTCGAGCCAAAGGCAATCAACGCACGCTTGAAACTTGCGTTATCCGGCCGTTCAGCCACCTTTCGGCCTTGCGACATGCAGCAATTCCCTTAGTGTGACAGAATGATGGCTGACGCCATTACCGGCACTCCCTTTCACCACTCACGGATGCCCGGCGCCAGCCCCAATGAGCCTAAGGATATTGATCCCATGTTCTACCGCGACGAGCGCCTGGCGCTCTTCATCGACGGGGCCAACCTCTACGCCGCCGCGCGCGCGCTTGGCTTCGACATCGACTACAAGCTGCTCCGGCAGGAGTTCATGCGGCGCGGCAAGCTGTTGCGCGCCTTCTACTACACGGCTCTGATCGACAGCGAGGAATACTCGCCGATCCGGCCGCTGGTGGACTGGCTGCATTACAACGGCTTCGCAATGCGCACCAAGCCCGCCAAGGAATACACCGACAGCCTCGGCCGCCGGAAGGTGAAGGGCAACATGGACATCGAGCTTGCCGTGGATGCCCTCGAACTGGCACCGCGGCTCGACCATATCGTGCTGTTTTCCGGCGACGGCGACTTCAAGCCGCTGGTCGAATGCCTGCAGCGGCGCGGCGTGCGGGTGTCGGTGGTGTCGACCATCCGGTCGGCCCCACCGATGATCGCCGACGACCTGCGCCGACAGGCCGACAACTTCATCGAGCTCGACGAGTTGCGCGAGGTGATCGGGCGGCCGCCGCGCGAGCCCCGCGAGCCCCGCGTCGAACGGGAGCAGGTCGCAGCCGAGGGCGAATGAGCCGCTGCCGGATCGCGCCCTCGCCGCGATCCGGCACAGGCTGCGCCGGTCCGGCAGGTCGAAGAGTTCGCCGGCGCTTACGGGCTGAGCATTTTCGGGCTGTCAGCTCTGGTCGGGCCGGCTGGACCCTGCCGCCGCCCCGCAAGGTGCGGGCCACCGTGGTGGAAAAGCCGGCGCAGCTGCGCGGCAAGTCGGGGCACCGCTTGCCGCGGCCGCCGCGGCCGGGGCCTCTCGACGCCCGTTGCGAGCCGGGTTACGTTGCGGCGAAAGCAGCCTGTGCGACGGAGGACGGGCCATGTCGAAACCGCCCATGACGCTCTACGTGGCCGCGCCGCGCGGCTTCTGCGCCGGTGTCGACCGGGCGATCAAGATCGTCGAGATGGCGCTCGAGAAGTGGGGGGCGCCGGTCTATGTGCGCCACGAGATCGTGCACAACCGCTTCGTTGTGGACGGGCTGCGCGCCAGGGGCGCGGTCTTCGTCGAGGAACTCGACGAGTGCCCCGATGACCGGCCGGTGATCTTCTCGGCCCATGGCGTGCCGAAGGCTGTGCCGGCCGAGGCCGCACGCCGCAACATGCTGGCGGTGGACGCCACCTGCCCGCTGGTCACCAAGGTGCACATGGAGGCCGCGCGCCATCACGAGGCCGGCCGCCAGATGGTGATGATCGGCCATGCCGGCCACCCCGAGACGGAGGGCACCATGGGCCAGCTGCCCGAGGGCGAGGTGCTGCTGGTCGAGACCGTCGCCGACGTTGCCCGGCTGGAGGTGCGCGACCCCGGGCGGCTGGCCTTCATCACCCAGACCACGCTGTCGGTGGACGACACCGCCGAGATCGTCGCCGCCCTGCAGGCGCGTTTTCCCGCGATCGTCGGACCGCACAAGGAAGACATCTGCTATGCGACCACAAACCGGCAGGCGGCGGTGAAGGCGATCGCGCCCAGGATCGACGCATTGCTGGTGATCGGGGCGCCGAATTCGTCGAATTCCAAGCGGCTGGTCGAGGTGGGCCGGGCCGCCGGCTGCGGCTATGCCCAGCTTGTCCAGCGCGCGGGCGACATCGACTGGCGGGCGCTCGAAGGCGTCGGCGCGGTGGGCCTGACGGCGGGAGCCAGCGCGCCGGAAGAGCTGGTGAACGAGGTCATCGACGCTTTCGCGCAGCGTTTCGAGCTGACGCGCGAACTGGTCGAGACGACGGTGGAACGGGTGGAGTTCAAGGTACCGCGGCTGTTGCGGGAGCCGGCGTGAGCGGGCCTGCATCGGCCGGCGGTGCGCCGGAACAGGGAGAGCGGGGCATGACACCGCGGGCCGCCATGGTGCTCGGCTTTGCCGGGCTGATCCCGTTCCTATGGGGCGCCCTGACGGTGCTGTTTCCGGGGCTGGCCGCCGCTGCGGCGGGGGTCGTGGGCGAGCGCTTCACCGGCGCGCCGGTGCTGATCGCCTATGGAACGGTGATCCTGTGCTTCATGGGCGGGGTTCTCTGGGGCTTCGCCACCCAAGCGGAACCCGAGATGGCCTGGAAAGCCTACGGCACGTCGGTGCTGCCGGCACTGTGGGTGTTCTTTGCCGTTGGCGGTACCGCTGCAGCCTCGCTCTCGGCGCTGCTGGTGGGCTTCTTCGCGATGCTGTCGCTCGACCTGCAGTTCGCGCAGTGGAAGCTGGTGCCGCGCTGGTGGATCGGCTTCCGGGTGATCCTGACGCTGGTGGTGCTGGTCTGCCTCGGCATCGGCTTCGCCTTCGGCCGCTGAGCCGGTGCCGGAGCTCTTTGCCTTCACAGACGGGGCCTGCAGCGGCAATCCCGGGCCCGGCGGCTGGGGCGTGGTGCTGCAGGCGGTGGAGGGCGGCCGGGTGCTGCGTGAGCGCGAGCTTTCGGGCGGCGAG
>PUNI01000355.1 GCA_003551745.1 Paracoccaceae bacterium
CAGACGTATTCGGGATGATTTGAAGTGGCATGAAAACCTTCCGGAGCGATTCCGTCGCCGGGCGCACCGGCGATACGCGCGGCAGACATGGAAGAAAACGGCTCTTTGCTGAAATCGGGAGAGGTATACTCAGGCAGTTTGAAGGACATGGCTTATTCCTTTTTCATGTTTTTTTGTAACTATTCACCACCATGATGAATTATGGCCCTCTGATCCGGCCTTATCACAAAGATGCCGGTGGTATATTGGGAATATCTTCCCTGGCGATGCTCAGGTCCAGTTCCTTTTCCTTGAGAGCTTTGATCTTGTCGGTCATGGCTTCAATCCTGCCGGTAAATATGCATATTATGCAATCCGGACCTGCTTCCTGCAGGGCATGGTCCACTGCATCATCCTCATGCGGGATCACCTGGACCCGGGCATTTTTCGGGTTGTTTGCGGCCCCGTCCCGGATAAGCTCCATCACTTCCCTGCTGTCCCGGCCCCGGGCATAATCCCGGTCTTCCCAGACAATGATGCGGTGGAAATACTCTGCCGCCATCCGGCCGTAATCCTGCAGATCCTCATCCCGCCGGTCTCCGTTGCCGGCCAGAATGGCCGTGCTGCAGCCGGGTCCCAGCGAAGACACGAACCTGCCCATGGCTTCCATACTGGAAGGGTTGTGTGCATAATCGATAAGCACCCTGTATTTCTCGAATTCGAAAATGTTCATGCGTCCGGGCAGTTGAGCCGAGGAGGGCGCAAAGGTCTGCAGGCCCATGCGGATCTCCTCCACTTTGACCTCCTGGACAAAGGCGGCCAGACTGGCTGCCAGAACATTCTGAATCTGAAATGCGGCTTTCCCGAAATAGGTCAGGGGGATATTGATCACTCTGTCCACCTGGATTGACCACTCGCCCTTGCGCAGGGTTATGCTGCCGTTTTCATACACTGCAGCCGTACCCCCGGCGGAACAGTGCTCATCAATCCTGGGATTGAGCGCATCCATACTGAAAAAAGCCTGGTTACAGAGAACATTTTCCCGCATGGAGTATACGTAATCATCGTCTGCATTAAGTACTGCATATCCCCGGGAATGGACATTTTCAGCCACCAGGGATTTGAGCCGCGTCAGCTGCTCCAGGCTATGGATGCCGTAAAGCCCAAGATGATCCGAAGCGACATTGGTCACCACTCCCACATCGCTCAGGTCGTATCCCAGACCGGCCCGCATCATCCCGCCTCTGGCCGTCTCAAAGACAGCATAGTCCACTGTGGGATCGCGCAGAACAAAACGGGCGCTTTCCGGTCCGGAACAGTCGCCCTTGTACAGCAGGCGGTTCTGGATATAGATTCCGTCGGTGGTGGTGTAGCCGACCTTTTTGCCGCTCAGGTGCATGATGTGGGAGATGAGCCGGGTGGTTGTGGTCTTGCCGTTGGTGCCGGTCACGGAGATAATGGGTATGCGGCCCGGATGATCCAGGGGAAAGAGCATGTCCAGCACGGGCTCAGCCACATTTCTGGGCTGTCCAGCAGTAGGGGACAGATGCATGCGGAATCCCGGAGCTCCATTGACTTCGATTATAGCCCCTTCGTTTTCGCTTACGGGTTCGGCCAGGCTGGGGGCTATGACATCTATGCCGCAGACATCCACGTCAATGATCCTGGCCACCCGTTCAGCCAGGAACACATTGTAGGAATGCACCGTATCCGTGACATCCTCGGATACCCCGCCGGTGCTCAGGTTGGCCGTGGTCTTGAGATACAGGACTCTGCCCGGGGGAAGAACAGAACCCATGCTCAGACCTTCAAGGTCCAGAAGACGCCTGGTCATGTCATCCACAGTGATCTCAGTGAGCATTTTTTCATGTCCGTAACCTCGGCGTGGATCCCGGTTCACTTCCCGGATCAGCTCCTGAATACTGGAGCGGCCGTTGCCCGTCACATGAGCAGGAGTTCTTCTGGCTGCGGCAACAAATTTGTAATTGATCACCAGCAGACGGAAATCGCTGCCTTTGATGTATTTCTCCACAATGACCCGGCTGGAAATCTTCCTGGCTTCCTCAAAGGCGACCATGGCTTCCTCTGGTGTTTGCACATTGATGGTTGCACCCTGGCCATGATGGCCGTCCACCGGTTTAACCACCACCGGAAAACCAACCCGGGTTGCTGCTGACTCAACTTCGTCAGCAGAATAGACAACAAGGCCGTAAGGCACCGGGCAGCCGTTGTTGTGGAGCATGTTTTTGGTCTCTTCCTTGTCAAAGGCGATTTCCAGACCGATGCTGCTGGTTCTGCCCGTGACCGTTGCCTGGATCCTCTGCTGATATATTCCCCATCCCAGCTGGACCAGAGAATACCTGTTCAGCCGAAGAACAGGGATGTGTCTTTTCTGGGCCTCATGGACAATGGAGGCGGTGCTCGGTCCGAACCGCTCTTCCTCCCGAATCTCTCTAAGCGCCTGGATATCCTTTTCCAGGTCATAGGATTTACCGGCAAGCATTGTCCGGACAATTTCAAAGGCTGCCTCGGCCGCATAAAAACCTGCCCTTTCTTCCTCATAAGAAAAAATAACACTGTAGATGCCTTCTTCCCCATCCCAGGTACAGCGCCCGAATCCGCACTGCATACCTGCAAGGATCTGCAGCTCCAGTGCAACATGCTCCATGACATGTCCCATCCATGTTCCCTCTCTGAGTCTTTCCAGAAAGCCCCCTTCATATCCTCTGGAGCATCTGTGTTCATAAAGAGAAGGCATGAGTTTTTCCAGATTTTCCGGAAAACTGGCAATGGTATTGGAGGGATATTTTTCCATTTCCTCCAGATCCACCCGCATGACAATGAGCTTGTGTCTCCAGTTGGACCAGTAGTTTGGACCCCTCAAGGCCCTTGTATCCAGGATGCGCATATATTCAATCTTTCCTTTTAAAAGTTAATATATTGCGTAAACACCATAACAATATCACCCGCTGCCTAAGTCCGGGGGTTCGGCGAAAAGGGCGTAAACTGTCTGAACGAGTTATTCACGCCTGCGGCGTGACCTACGAGTGATTTTTTACATCCCGGCCTGCCGGGTCCCCGGACCAGAGGGCGATATGGCTTTTGTGGTAACTAATTACTATATTGCGGATAAATAATTTCGCAGGAAGAAATAAATTCTTCGCGCCTGTATCTTAGTGCTCTGAGTCGTAAGTTCGGTGACGTATTTTTATATTAAGCTGCAATCAGTACTTTTTCTTGATGTGTTTCTTTTTGGTGCAGCTTTGACAATACTCTGTTCATGTCTTCTTTCG
>PUNI01000414.1 GCA_003551745.1 Paracoccaceae bacterium
CAGGCGCACGGTATAGCCCGCGATGGCCCCCGAGCGCTCGAGCCGCTCCAGCCGCGCCTGCACGGTGGAGCGCGCCATCTTCAGACGTCGCGCCAGCGTGGCGACCGAGGCGCGCGCATCGGCCGTCAGTTCCGCAAGCAGGGCGCGATCGGTGTCGTCCATCGCTGAATCCGGCATTCTGCCAGCATTCCGGGCACTCTAACGAATGATGTGCCCGAAACAACGGTTCTGATCGATGAAATCGTCAGGAATATGCCACATCCTTTCTGGCGAGGCAGGCAGAACGACCAGCAAGGCAACGAGGCCACAGGAGCACGGAGGCGGCGATGGGTCTGGGCAAGACGATCTGGGCGACTCCCGGGGAATACCTGGCGAAGTCCGACAGCGAGGCGCCGGTGCTGTTCTTCGCGCCGGGTGTGCTGCAGGCCACGGCGCGGCGCTTCCTCGCGGGCTTTCCGGGGCTGGTGACCTATGCGGTCAAGGCCAACCCCGACGAGGAGGTGATCCAGAACCTCGCCGCGGCCGGCGTGCGCGGCTTCGACGTCGCCTCGCCGGCGGAGATGGCGCTGGTGCGTCGGCTGGTGCCGGACGCGGCGCTGCATTTCAACAACCCGGTGCGCTCGCGCCGCGAGATCGCGCAGGGCGTGGCGCTGGAGGTGGCGTCCTGGTCGGTCGATTCCGGCAGCGAGTTCGACAAGCTCGCCGAGCAGGTGCCGGCGGGTTGCGAGATCGCGGTGCGCTTCAAGCTGCCGGTGACCGGGGCCGCCTATGACTTCGGTGCGAAGTTCGGCGTCGAGCCGGGGCCGGCTGCGGCGCTGCTGCGGCGCGTGGCAGCGACGGGCTACCGCCCGGCGCTGACCTTCCATCCCGGCACGCAGTGCACCGATCCGCGTGCATGGGCCGCCTATGTGCATGCTGCGGCGCAGATCGCCACCGAGGCCGGGGTGCGCCTGGACCGGCTCAACGTGGGCGGCGGCTTCCCCTCGCATCGTCGCGCGGCCGAGGCGCCGGATCTGGAGGCGATCTTTGCGGTCATCGCGCAGGCGACGGCCGATGCCTTCGGCGCCGAGGCGCCCGCGCTCGTCTGCGAGCCCGGCCGCGGGCTGGTGGGCGAGGCGTTTTCGCTCGGCGCGCAGGTCAAGGCGGTGCGTGACGGAGATGCGATTTTCCTGAGCGACGGCATCTATGGCGCGCTTGCCGAAGCGCCGGTGATGGGGGTGACCGACCGGATCGAGGTGCGCGGACCCGATGGTTGCCAGCGCTGCGGCGCCCCCCATCTGCGCGAGGTGTTCGGGCCCACCTGCGACAGCATCGACCGGCTGCCGGGTCTGGTGCCGCTGCCCGCCGACATTGCCGAGGGCGACCACGTGATCTTCCACGGCATGGGCGCCTATAGCACCGTCACCAGCACGCGGTTCAACGGCTTCGGCGGGCTGATCCTGACCAATGTAATGGCGCTGACGGGCTGAGCTGCGGCCTGCGGCCGGTCTGGACAGTGCGGGCGCCGGCGCTAGGCTGCGCGGTGCCGCGCGGTGCCTGCGCGGCGGGGCAGGCAGGAACGGGAGTTCGGTATGACCGCCTTCGGCAAGAGCCAGTCGATCCGCCGGATCGAGGATCTGCGCTTCCTCACCGGCCACGGCCGCTATGTCGATGACACCGCGCCGGCCGGCGCCCTGCACGCCGTCTTCCTGCGCTCGCCCGTGGCGCATGCCGAGATCACCGCGCTCGATGCCGGCGCTGCGCGCGCGGCGCCGGGAGTGCAGGCGGTGCTGACCGCGGAGGATCTTCTGGCCGAGGGCGTCGCGCTTGGAATGGAGGGCGCTACGGTGAAGGCGACGGGCGGCGGCCGCGGCGCGAGCCCGGAACGTCCGGCGCTGGCCCGCGGCCGGGTGCGCTTCGTGGGCGAGCCTGTGGCAGTGGTGATCGCCGACACGCTGGCCGCGGCCCGTGACGCTGCAGAGCTCATCGACTTCGCCTTCGAGGAGCGCCCCGCCCATGTCGCGCTCGCCCCGGGCGGGGAGCCGCTGCATCCCGCCGAGGCTCCCGACAACATCGCCTTCCACTGGGATCTCGGCGACGCCGTGGCGACCGAGGCCGCCTTCGCCGCGGCCGCGCATCGGGTCGAGCTGCGGCTGGTGCACAACCGGGTCATCGCCTTCTCGATGGAGCCGCGCGGGGCCTGGGCCGACTGGGCCGACGGCCGTCTGCACCTGTGCTTCAGCGGGCAGGGGGTCTGGGGTGTCAAGGAGCAGCTGGCAAAGGCGTTGGGGCTCGACGAGGCCGCGGTGCGCGTGACCACGCCCGATGTCGGCGGCGGCTTCGGCATGAAGGCGATGCACTATCCCGAGTATGTCGCGGTGGCCGCCGCCGCGCGCAAGCTCGGCCGGCCCGTGCGCTGGATGTCCGAGCGCACCGAGGCGATGCTCAGCGACAATGCCGGCCGCGACCTGATCTCGACCGCCGAACTCGCCTTCGACCCAGAACACCGCATCACCGGCTACCGGGTGCGGATCCTCACCAATCTGGGCGCCTACAACAGCGAGGAGGGCCAGATGATCCAGACCGGCGCCTCCTCGAAGGTGCTGACCGGGGTCTATGATATCCGCGCCGCCCATGTCTCGGCGCAGGGCATCTATACCAACACCTGCCAGACCGACGCCTATCGCGGGGCGGGGCGGCCCGAGGCGATCTATACGCTGGAACGCACGCTCGACCATGCAGCCCGCGTGCTGGGCGTCAGCCCGGCCGAGCTGCGCCGGAAGAACTTCATCCCCGCCGCCGCCATGCCCTATCGCACCGTGGCGGGCGAGCTCTACGACACCGGCGACTTCGCGCGCGCGCTGGCGCAGGCCGAGCGCGAGGCCGATGTGGCGGGCTTTCCCGCGCGGCGCGCGGCGTCGGAAGCGGCAGGCAGGCTGCGCGGCCTCGGCCTGTGCAGCTACATCGAGGCGATCCTCGGCGATCCGACCGAAGGGGCGACCATCGAGTTCTGCGACGACGGCACCGTGAACCTCTATGTCGGGACCCAGTCGAACGGGCAGGGGCACGAAACCGTCTATGCCCAGTTCCTGTCGGATCGCACCGGCATTCCCGTGGAGGCGATCCGCGTCGTGCAGGGCGACAGCGACCGCATCGCCAGCGGCGGCGGCACCGGGGGGTCGCGCTCGGTGACCGTGCAGGGGGTGGCGACGATGGGCGCGGTGGCGAAGGTGGTCGAGGCCTTCACCCCCTTCCTTGCCAAGGAACTGGAGGTGCCACCCGAGGCGGTGAG
>PUNI01000500.1 GCA_003551745.1 Paracoccaceae bacterium
CATGTGCTTACTGGTAACTGCGCAAGAAGCTGATGCCGAACCGCGAAAAGAGTACTGCGCTTGTAAGGGAGGAGCTTTCCGCTTTCTGCCCCCAAAAGTTGCAAGACGGAGTGGGTATGCCACCGGTGCAGTACTGCTGATGATAGTAATCATCTAGCGACAGGATCTTGCGTGGGAAGACTGACACGAACTGGGGAAGGACTTGCAGGCTGGCGGGTGGTACCCGCAAAGGTTGATCACGCCAGATCAACGGTCAAACCTCAAGTCTGGGAGCGTGGCGCAATTAGATGATTCGGCCATGGGCCGGTGTGTCAGCGGGGGAGTAGGCTGCTCCCAATGGCATTGCTGAATGCGGGGTGGTAGCCGCACTATTTTTTGGATTTCATTTCCAGAAAAACAGCACTACGAAAGCGCTGAGGGGTCTCACACAATCGGTATGTGAAATGTGTCGCTGTGGGTTTACCAGGCACTCTGAAACAGGGGTGCCTGATAAGCCACCACAGCCAACAAAAACGGTGTACTCGTTTAAGGAGGCTATTTGCCTATGAAAATACAGATCGAGCACAAGACAGCTCACTAACAACCACCAAAAGACAGCGCGATCCATACGGTTGCAAGAGCAGCTATTCCAATAAAAACGGCGTTTTAAGTACTTTGATAAAAGGCTGAAACGACAACAGATGTTGCAGCTTATTGGAAAGTGGATCCGCTGCAACGACGACAGCGAAACAGCTCGCAACGCTACCGGTGTGCCCGCAGGAAACTGCGTGTGGCTATCTGGTGGCTGAAGAGCACGGTTATCAAAGGCTTTTGACTGGTTGAGCCCATCAACCAGTCCCTTTACGGCTGGAGACTGAGACTCATCAAGATGACACGATGGCGACCACTCACCCTTGGTGATTTCCTCCGGCGCATCGCTTTTGACTATGTTCGCTTTGGCTACTATCGCTATGCAGTAAGAATCATCCCTGAGGGGAGAGACCTGGTGAAGATGGACGAAAAGCTTCGCCGCACCTACGGCGTTACCTCCTGCCGGACAACTCGCATGAGGCAACGAAAAAAAGGCCGTGCCGTTGTCGAGTACCTACGGTGGCACCACACCTTCATCCTCCTTGCCACTGACGGCGAGCATGAATGTTTCTCCAGGATCCGCAGTTACGACATCAGGGATACCCCGCTGCACCTGGGCGGCTACTCTATCGGACTTCGAGGGAACACCGTCTCAGTAGAGGTTTCACGCCAGACACTGCACGCCGTAAAACGAAGTGTCAAAAGGATTGAGCTTACGGATCGCGACCAAGTAGAAAAAGCGTTAGCGTCCATCCCCTGGTTCCACTTTCCAGGAGTTGTGGGCCAGAAGTGGAAGATCCTACGCCAGGTCAACCAGCGCAGAAAATCAGCAGGGCTGCCAGACGGATCCCTGCCTCGTCCATCTCGCACTCATCGGCGCTTTTCCAAAAGTCGGCGCAAGAAAATAGGAAGAGATAAAAATTAGCTCGCAGGGGAAGTCGAGATTGTAAACCACGGCCTTCCCCTGTGAGCTAGCAGATGTTAGAAAGTGCCTCCAGTAGTCGAATCCGCAGCTCGTCAATTGAGTCATTAACGCCATCTAGGGCCTTATATGTATCCCCCTCCCGAGGGAGTTCATGCATGGCATTATGGAGTCCCCCCGCAACCAGTGCCAAAAGCTCGTAGGTGTCGGTAATTAGCCGCGTAGAAGAATCACGATCTTCCAGATTCAGCCCGAACCTTTCTACCAGCCCTAAAAACCCGTCGGTTTCCCACTCAAAGGTGGTGACTCCGTCGGAGGATCTCAGCTCCTCCAACTCTTTCGCCGCCTCAAGGGCGACGAGACGGCGAAAAGTTTTAACGTACTCAGCGTTATCAAATTCCATTAACCTTTCCAAACTCGACTTCGCAGTCGTTATGGCAGCTCGATGAACCAGTGTCTAACCATCTCTATTCCACTGCTCTTAACGTAGTTGCCTGGCGAAGGCTGCGAAAATGCCGTCCTCCTAAAATCAGGTCATCATGCACCGAAATCTGAATAATTTTGGAGCTCTTGAGGAGCTGCCGTTTAGGCGAACGATCGCTTACCCAAAACCACTCCACCATGATTCCTCATGAACAACATCCCTCTCCCCCGCACTCTCCTGGGGAATTTCCTGCCACAGGGAGGTGGTCTGGCGCAGGCTCTGGTGCCTGCCCTCTCCAAGAATGAGGTGATCAAGAACCGGCATGCCAAGCACGTTCCCTGACTTCAGCAGCTGTCTGGTGATTGCCAGATCATCCGCACTCGGCTCAAGTGAGCCGGATGGGTGATTATGGGCCACAATGATCCGCACCGCCCTGCATCGGAGAGCCTCGCCAAAGATCTCCCTCGGATTCGCAATGGTCTCTGTCTGACTTCCAATACTGAGAACACGCTTTCCAATAAAGTGGTGTTTGATATCGAGCATCAACACGGCAAAGCGTTCTTCTCTCTCCCACATCAGGTCGTGGGAAAGAAGGGACGCTGCGATCGCCGGATCATCCACACAGGTACGTTCCGGCGGTGGCTCGTTGAAAGACCGTTTCCCAAGCTCAATTGCAGCGACGATCGCTGCCGCCCTCGCTGGCCCTATGCCTGGCAGTGTTTGTAGCTCCTCCATCGTGACGTACCGGAGCTGCTGCAATGCATTGCGACCACCCGCACCGAGTGCCTCAAGGATGGATCGTGCAGGATCGGTGGCCGGATGCCCGGCGGCGTGATTCCCGGTGCCCAGCACGAGCGAGAGAAGTTCTGCCGTTGCAAGGGTTCTGGGGCCATGGGCACGCAGACGTTCCCGGGGCCGATCGCCTTCACACGTATCCGGGATCCGTATTGTGGCGTGCGGCTCTTCCATGGGGACAGCAGCATGGCTGCTGTAGTCAGCAGAGGGGGATGACTCCGGCCACAGGGTGAGTTGCGCCCACTCCTCTCCATCGGAATACCCGCAGTCAGGTTCCGGCGATCCGCCGTATGCACCAGGTTCCGGCATGCAAGCAACCCGTCAAGAAGGCAACAGCAGAGTGCTGATGATCAATGGACTCAACCAACCGATCAATAGGGTTTGTTTATCCCCTGTGGCAGGCCTCACCCCCCACACCAGAGATACAGGTGCAGCCGCCGCTGCTGCCGGAGTTGACTGTTTTCTGCAAGCGTCCTGCCTGCCCCGTCACCATGCATGAGTACCACCACATGGCGACCTGCATGAAGGTCGGGCAGCGCCGCAAGAAACGCCACC
>PUNI01000600.1 GCA_003551745.1 Paracoccaceae bacterium
CGACGCGGATGCCACAATCGAGGGCACCCGGCGGCGGCTGGAGCTGTCGGCACGGCTGGCCAATCTCGCAGCGCTGGTGCCGGGTTTCGACGGGCCGGTGACAGTGTCCGGCTCGATCGCGGATGCCGCCGCCAACCGCTATGCGGTGGATCTGACCGGCAGCGGGCCGGGCGGGCTGTCCGCCCGGGTGAACGGTCAGGTCGGGCGCGATCTGACGACGGCGCTCGCGATCTCGGGCAATGCCAATCTGGCGCTGGTCAACCGTTTCCTGACGGCCGTGAACGTGCAGGGTCCGGCGCGTTTCGACCTCCGGCTCGACGGGCCGCTGGGACTCGATGCGCTCAGTGGCACGGCCTCGACCAGCGACGCCCGGGTGGTGTTGCCGGCGCAGGGCATCACGCTGGAGCGCATCGACGCCAACGCCCGGCTGGGGGGCGGTGCGGTGCAGCTCGACGCCAGCGCCCGGGTGCAGGCGGGCGGGCGGATCACCGCCGCCGGCCGCATCGGTCTGGCCGACCGGTTTCCGGCCGATCTGACGGTGAACCTCCGCAACGCGCGCATCTCGGACCGGCGGATCTTCGACACCCGCGTCTCGGGGGATCTGCGCATCTTCGGCCCGCTGATCGGCGGCGGCACCATCGCCGGCGCCCTGTCGCTGGACGACACCGAGATCCGCATTCCCTCGACCGGGCTGGGGGTGGCGGGCTATGTGCCGCCCGACCTGGTGCATATCGGCGAAAGCGCGGCGGTGCGCGAGACGCGGCTGCGCGCGCGGATCAACGGCAATGGCGAGGAGGCGGAGGCGGGCAACCCCTTCGCGCTGGACATCAGCCTGTCGGCGCCGAACCGGGTCTTCATCCGCGGCCGCGGGGTGGATGCCGAGATGGGGGGCACGCTGCGGATCGGGGGCACCACGGCGCAGGTGGTGCCGGCGGGCGAGTTCAGCCTGCTGCGCGGCCGGCTCGACATCCTCGGCCGTCGCTTCGTGCTGTCGGAGGGGCTGGCGCGGCTGCAGGGGCGCTTCGTGCCCTTCATCCGGCTGCTCGCCACCACCACCACCGACGGGATCACCGCCACCATCAGCGTCGAGGGCGAGGCCGACGCGCTGGACATCAGCTTCAGCTCGGTGCCGGAACTGCCCGAGGAAGAGGTAGTGGCGCGCATCCTGTTCGGGCAGGGGCTCGACCGGCTGTCGCCCTTCCAGGCGGCGCAGCTGGCCTCGGCCGTGGCGACGCTTGCGGGGCGCGGCGGCGAAGGCATCGTCGGCCAGCTGCGCACGGGCTTCGGGCTCGACGACCTCGACGTCAGCACCACCGCCGAGGGGCTGGCCGCCCTGCGGCTGGGCCGCTACCTCACCGAGAACATCTATACCGACGTGACCTTCGACTCCGATGGCCGCAGCGAGGTGTCGATCAACCTCGACCTGACACCTTCATTTACGGTGCGCGGCCGAACGGACAGCGACGGGCGCAGCGGCATCGGCATCTTCTTCGAGCGCGACTACTGAGCCGCCGCGGGCGTTCGGTGTGGCTTGGCAGGCGGGCGCGGCCGGCTAGGTTCCAGCCTGCCTGTCCGGAGCGAGACTGCCCGCCATGACCCTGCCCCGAGAGACCGTGCAGGATTATCCCCGCCCGCCACGGCTGGAGCCGGTGCAGCAGCGCGTCCGCATCCGGCTGGGCGGGGTGGAGATCGTCGACACCGACAGGGCCTTCCGGGTCTGCGAGACCCATCACGCGCCGACCTACTACATCCCGCCCACCGCCGTCATCGGCGCGCGGCTCGTCCCCTGCGCCGGCGCCAGCTTCTGCGAATGGAAGGGCCGGGCACAGTATTTCGACGTGACCGCCGGCGGCGTGACGGCGCGCCGCGCGGCCTGGGCCTATCCCACGCCCAGCCCCGCCTTCGCCGACATCGCGGACTATCTGGCCTTCTATCCAGGGCTGATGGAGGCCTGTTCGGTGGACGGCGCGCCCGTGACGCCGCAGCCGGGCGGCTTCTATGGAGGGTGGGTGACGCCGAACCTCGACGGCATCGTCAAGGGCGCGCCCGGCACGCAAGGCTGGTAAGGGTACCGGCCAGCGGATAGAGCCCGGCCATGCGCCGGCTCACCGTCACCATCGGCCCCGCGCCGCCGCCGCGGCTCGACCGCGCGCTCGCCCGCGATGCGCCACCGGGCGAGGGGCTGTCGCGCTCGCGGCTGGCCCGGCTGATCGCCGAGGGCCATGTGCGCCGCGACGGCACTGTGCTCGACAGCCCCAGCTCGCGGGTGGCGGAAGGCGACGCGCTGACACTGGACCTGCCTGAGGCGGCGCCCACCGAGACCCGGGCCGAGGCGATCCCGCTCGAGGTGCTGCACGAGGACGCCGAGCTGATCGTGCTGAACAAGCCCGCCGGAATGGTGGTGCATCCAGCCGCAGGCAGCCCCGACGGCACGCTCGTCAATGCGCTCCTGCACCATTGCGGCGACAGTCTCTCCGGTATCGGCGGCGAGCGGCGCCCCGGCATCGTCCACCGGCTCGACAAGGACACCTCGGGCGTGCTGGTCGCCGCCAAGACCGACCGCGCCCATCAGGCGCTCGCAGCCCAGTTCGAGGCGCGCAGCGTCGCCCGCCGCTATCTCGCCGTGACCCACGGCATCCCCGATCCGGCCGAGCCGCGGCTGCGAGGGCTGCCCGGGGTCGCCTGGGAGGGCGACTGTCTCGTTATCCGCACCGGGCTGGCCCGCCACCGCAGCGACCGGCAGCGCCAGGCTGTCACGCAGGGCGGGCGCGCGGCGGTGACCCGGGTGCGGGTGCTGGAGCGCTTCACCGGCGCCGGGCTGGTGGAATGCCGGTTGGAGACGGGGCGGACCCACCAGATCCGGGTGCATCTGGCCCATGCCGGCCACGGGCTCATCGGCGATCCGGTCTATGGCGGACGGCGCCGGCTGCCGCGCCACGCCCCCGGCGCCGCCGCGGCCGAAGCCTTCGCCCGGCAGGCGCTGCACGCCGAAACCCTCGCCTTCGACCATCCGGTCAGCGGTGCGCGCATGGCCTTCTCGGCCCCGCCGCCCGCCGACATGGCCGGGCTGATCGACGCCCTGCGCGGCTGACGGCGGCTGACATCGTTTGACATGGCCGTGACGGCGCTGAAATGCGGTGGCCGATGCGGCGCGCGGCGCGTTAAGCATCCGGCAAGGTTTGCCGGGGAGGCTGCCGCGTCTGCAGCGCGGCCAAGTCATCGCCGCGACCGGGCCCGCAACCGCGCCGGCGGCAGACGCCCG
>PUNI01000054.1 GCA_003551745.1 Paracoccaceae bacterium
CTGGCCACCGCGGCGTCGCCGCCGACCGCCGCGAGCCTGTCGGCGGCCTGCTGGCGTTCGGCATAGAGCGCCTGCAGCCTGGCCTCTCCGCTCGCCCGCGCACTCTCCAGGCGCGCCTGTGCGGCAGCCAGATCGGCCGCCTGCACCCCCTCCAGCGCCGCCTCGGCGGATGCGGCGTCGGCCACATCGAGGCCCGCGCAAAGTCGCCGTTCGGTCTCGCCGGCCCGGGCTTCCAGCTCCGCCCGGTGGGCCAGCGCCGCCAGCCGCTGCGCCGCCGCAGCCAGCCCGTCCACCCCGAGCCGGCCGCAGATCTCCGCCCGCCGCGCCGCAAGCCGGTCCGTTCGGGCCTGCCACGCCGCCCGGGCCTCCTGCGCCTGCCGCAGCCGGTCTTCGGCCGCGCGCCGGTCGCGCCGCGTGTCTCGCGCCGCGCCGGCCCGATCGACCAGCGCCTGCCAGCGCGCCAGCGGCGGCCCGGCATCGATGCCGAGATCCTCCGCCAGCCCGTCCACAGCCTCGGCAAACACCTGCTGGTCGCGCGCCATCTTGCCGACGCGGTCCTGCAGCGATGCGGCCTCGGCCTCGGCCTGCGCCAGAGCGCCCAGCACCTCCATTGCGGCGCGGACAGTCGGCAGATCCGCGTCGCGCCCAAGCCAGGTGGCGCCGCAGGCCTCCTCCCACTGCGCCTGCCACGCGGCCACGGCGGCCTCCGCCTCCGCCAGCCCGGCGGCCCGGTGCCGGGCCTCCGTCTCCGCCTCCGCCGCAGCGCCGCGGGCGGCACGGCCCGCCTCCGCGGCCTCGAGGCAGGCCTGCGCGGCATCGAGCAGCGCCGGCAGGCCCATGTCCTCCGGCGCCGCCACCCCCGCCGCCCGCAGCTCCGCGCAGGCCTCGCCGACGGCCAGCCGGGCCGCCGCGACCTCGGCCTCGGCGGCGCGCGTCTCCGCCAGCGCCGCCAGCGCCGCCTCGCGGCGATCGAGCCAGGCGGCCAGATCGTTGGCCCCCCACGCCTCCGGCAATGCGGGCGACAGACGCCGGCACGCGGCTGCCACCCGCGCGGCGATCTCGGCCCTGTGCGCATCGGCGGCGCGCATGTCTTCCTCGGCCCGGACCAGCGCCGCCCGCGCCTCGGCCAGATCGCCGGCCTGCCGGGCGGCCTCGGCGCGCGCCAGCGCAGCCGCCGTCAGCGCTGCCGTGGCCTGGTCGTCGGCGCGCAGGGCGGTCTCGAAGGTGTCGGCGCTGGCGGCGTCGAGCCGGGCCCGATGCGCCGCCCAGGCCCGCTCCCGCGACGCCCGCCGCGCCGCAGCCTCCGCCTCGGTGATTGCCGCGGCCTCCACGGCCGGCGGCGCCGTGTCGGTCAGCCGCGCCACCTGAGCCTGTGCCTGGTGCCGGGCGATGGCCGCAAGCTCCTGCTGGCGCACCGCCTCGGCCTCGGCCCGCGCCCAGCTCCGCAGCTCCTCGGGCGTCGGCAGCGCCATGGCGGCGAGCGCCGGGGCCGGGCCGCGCCAGGGCGTGAGCGCCCCGAGCCGCGCCTCCAGCGCAGCGGCCGCGCGCGTCTGGCCCGTGCGGGCCGCCGCCAGCCGGGCCGAGAGCTCGGAGGCGCGCAGCCGGGCCAGGATCGCGGCCAGTGCCGGGTCGGGCGCCTCGGCCGCCGCCCCGTCCTGTACCTCCAGCGCGGCGGCAGCGTCATCTGCCTTGCGCTTAGCCGCCGCGGCTTCTGCGCGCGCCGTCTCCAGCCGGGCGGTGAGGCCGGATTGCGCCGCGATCAGGTCACCCAGCCGCGCCAGCTGCGCGGCGGGCAGCAGCAGCGCAGCGGCCTCCTCCTCCTCGGGGCGGCCCAGCCGCGCGAGCAGATCGGCCACCCGGCGGCGGACTGCGGCAAGCTCCAGCTGGCGGTTCGGCAGATCGCGGGCCGCGGCCTCGCAGGCGCTGCGCTGCGGCTGCAGCGCCTCCAGCCGCGGCAGCAGCGCAAGGCCCGCTGTGTCGACCACGAGATCGTCCACCGCCTGTCGCGCGGCCTCGAGTTCCGCGGCAGTCGTGGCTTCGCGTTCGGCCAGTCGCGCCTCCTCGGCCCGCAGCTGATCGACCTCCTCGGCCCAGTCCGACGGAGCGTCGGGCAGATCGGCCAGCGCCGCCAGCTGTGCGCGGAGATCGCGCAGATCGCCCAGAAGCGGCAGCGCGGCAGCGCGGGCCTTCGCCGCCTCCAGCTCGCGCACCACCTCGGCATGGGCCGTGGCTGCCTCGGCATAGCGGGAACCGGCCGCCCGCGCCGCGCGCTGCATCTCGGCATGGGCGCCGGCCTGCACGTCGAGCGCCTGCCGACGCGCCTTCAGCGCGTCGAGCTCCGCGCGCGCCGCCTTGAGCGCCGACTCGCCGCGCCCGCTCGGCCGGCGGAAGGCGTCGGCCTCGGCCTGCAGGCGCTTCAGCCGGTCCGAGAGGTCGGCCAGCCCGGCGCTCGCCGAGAACAGCAACTCGCCCAGGTCCCCGCGGCTGGCAAGGATCTCGTCGCCGCCGCGTTCCAGCGTCTCGTCGTCCAGCGAGAAGGCGAGCCGGAACGCATCGCGGTCGAGCCCGCCGAGGGCGCCGGCCAGCACCGTCTCGGGCAGCGGCGCGCCGGCGGCGTCCAGCAGGCCCGCACGGTCGCGCTTGATGCGAACCAGTTCCAGCCGGCGGCCGTCGATCTCCAGGACGCCACCGACCTGCATGGTGGCGTAGGGGTGCAGGAAGCCATAGGCGCTCTGCCGCTCGATCCCGAAGAGAAGATCGAGAAAGCCGTTGTGCGCGGTGGTCTTGCCCGCCTCGTTGTCGCCATAGACGATGTGCAGATCGGCCGCGCCCGCCTCCGGGCGGGGAAACTGCAGGACGCGGTCGGTGAAATGACCATAGCGGGTCAGGTCGAGACGGGCGAGCCGCATCAGTCGGCCGCCTCCGCCCCGTCGGCGTGCAGCCGCGCCAGCACATCGGCGATGCCCTGTTCCAGAAGCCGGGCGCGCAGGGCGGCCGCCGCCTCGGGCTCGGCCGGGAGGCCCTGGCGCAGTTCGGCCGGAAGGGCGCGCAGCACCTCGTCCCAGATCGTCTCCATCTCGGCTGCCAGCGCGGGTGACGGGCCGGCGCCGAGGATGCGTTCGAGTTCGGCCAGCGCGCCGCCGTCGTCCGCGGCGGCCGCGGGCGGTGTGCAGTCGCTCTCCACCGCCTCCACCCAGACACCGCCGAGGTCCGCGCCCGCCTCTGCGGCGGCGGCCTGCAGCATGTCGGCGTCGCGGCAGA
>PUNI01000411.1 GCA_003551745.1 Paracoccaceae bacterium
GAGTGATGATAAAGGTCTCGCTCTCACCCTCGATGACCACCACATCACCCTCCGGCGAGATCGTACCGCCAGGACTGGCCTCGGCCGTGATGGTGTAATCTGCAGGTTCCGCCCTGGCATACAACTGGTTACCCACCATCCAGGTTTCAACATCAGGATTATCATCCGTAACCGACCAGGTCGTATCGCTGTTAGGAGCAGCAAGAGGTGAGGTTATGATCAGCTTATCTCCTTCGCTGGCGCTGATCGTAGCACTACCCGTTTCCACATCCGACCACGGCTGAGTCTCCGTTTCCGAATAATCGGTGCTAGCCATTATCAAGCCGTCTGGTGGCGAGAACTCCATCCAGGCCGTAACGTTGGGGTTGTCAACACTCAACTCACGGCTATCTATCTCGACAGTTCCGCCGTGTTCAGGTGGTGGCGGGTCAGGGCTGAAGTAGTTGATGAACTTGTCACCTTCAGTGGCGTCTACGACTCCTGAACCGGCCTCTACAGACACGACAGTGGAGGTACGGTGTGCGTTATCATAGATACGATAATCAGCCACATACCAACTGTGCGCAGTCGAGCAGAAAACATGAATGAACAGAAATAGACCGCTTTCGTGGATATAGGTGCCGGCATCGCCCGCATTTATTGCAAGGCGCACGACGTAGTCCCAGTCGGTGATTGTGGTACCCTCAGGAGCGGGCATGATAAACGTCCAATGTGGTTGAAGACCAGTAGCACGTATTTCCCATTCACGAAGAAGACCATGTTGCCAGGTCTCGGTACCGTATGTGTCCACGCGCCAGTTGAATTCCTGGTCGGGATAGGTGGTGATACCTTCGGTGCCTTCGGCAGTTATCGTGTAGTTGAAATGACGCTCATGGGCTGCCAGTGTCGGAGAAGCGACGATCACAATACTCAATCCGACCAGTGCCAGTATCAGGCTCAGTGACACGATGGCTCTGCCAAAATTGTCTGTCTGTCCAATAGACAAGATCCTTTTCACTATGAACCCCCTTGTACCTGCTAATCCTGACAATCTAGTTTCCCCGAAATCCTATTCCATTTACATCACCCCCCGGGCAACTGCGAGCCTCCACCGCCAAGACCACCACAGGCACTGCCGGAATCACCACCAGTCTCACTCACTCTTCGGTAACCCACAGCCACACTCCTGCACCGCCTCCTTCACAAGAACGCTATCTGCCTCTACCATGCGTTGTGATGACTCGGGGTTGGTCAAGAGCAGCTCAGCTGTACTGAGCAGCAGAAAGAAAATGGCCGAGCACACGCGCCTGCACGCTCGACTCAGCTTCGCAACAACGAAAGCCATCCCCTACGGCACACATGAACCGCCGCCCATATCTTGTTCGGCACTTAGTCATATTATACAGATACTTGCAGTGCTTTGTCAACACCTTGTGTACTCCTTCGGTACCTCAGTGACACCTCTTTCTTTCTTCTGTGTTGGTGATGACGCCTGAAGAACTCCTCAGGCGTAAGCTATCCCAATGTTTGGTGGGTTCTGACGGAGTTGTACATCCTCTTCCATTCCTGTAGAGCCCTGTTCAGCTCAGCTATCTCAGGACCGCTATCTGTTACCTCATAGCACTCTCCGGTATGCGTCCCCCGAGCCCTTTCTACATGCCCGATGAGCTTGGGTGACCACGGGGGCAGAACGAGTAGCTTTGGCCCTCTTCTCTGGCATTATGCCTCAAAGAGGTCTTGAAACTCAGACTCCTCATCTACCTGGATCACCTTACCAGGAGAAGGCATCTGCTCCAACAAGACAGAGCCCCCAAGCGCCGCGGGTCCCAATGATAGGGGGTCGGCCGTGCCCGTCAAAGTCAGGCACGGCCGACCCCTCATTGCCCGGGCGCCGCACTGCGCCCGGGCCTGTCTATCGTCCAGCCGTCATCGCTGAGAGGGCTGTACCTCCGTCTCAAAGGTCGCGGTGATCCTGGTCCAGGTCTCGATCCTGATGGTGGTGGAGGCGGCATTGATGTCGGCGATGGACTCTACATCCCCGGTCCACTCGATGAATCGATAACCATCCTCCGGAACGGCCACCAGCCGCACCACTCTTCCCGCGGCATAGGGGAATATGCGCTCACCCGGGCTAGTTACCGAGCCCCCTTCGGTACTGGAAATCTGCAGGGCATACCAGCCCGAAACTGCGGCAAACACTCGCTCGAAGTTGGCGGTGATCTCGTAGTCGTCGTACATGGTGACAGTGGTTGAGGGGGCATCGACATCGTCAATGGTGGCCACATCGCCGGTCCAGTTCACAAACCGGTAGCCCTCTTCAGGCTCGGCCATAAGATCGACCACCTCTCCTTCCTCATATGTGAAGGTCCCCTCGCCCGGAATTGTCACCGAGCCGCCGGTTGTGCTATCGGCGGTAAGGTCACACTCCAGCACTACCCCTTCAGGCACAAAGTGGGCATGGATCCTGGACCAGGTCTCGATCCTGATCGTGGTGGAAGGGGAATAGATGTCGGCGATGGTCTCCACGTCGCCCGACCACTTGTGAAACCTGTAGCCCTCGTCCGCAGCTGCCACCAGCCGCACCACTCTTCCCTCGGGATAGGGCAGCGTTCGCTCTTCACCGTAGTAGGGCTGGCTTCGGCTACCGGTGGGCCATACCACAGAGCCACCTTCGGTGCTGGAAATCCTAAGGGCATACCAGGGACGGTAGGGTCGGGGTGGCGGCAGTGCAGTGAAGGTCGCGTGGATGTTGTGGTCGCTACTCACGTCGCTAAAGGTATAGATTGCCACCACACCCACCGAACTCCCATCCACCAGCACATCATCAATCTCATAGCCTTGGTCGGCAGTGATCGTAAAGGCCTGATCGTCGCCCTCAGCGACCACCACATCACCAGATGGGTCAATGCTCCCTCCGGCACCCGCTGTGGCCGTGATGATGTACGTGTCCGGCGGTATATCCTCGAAGTTGGCGGTCACGGTCACATCCTCAGCCGGCATGGTGAACGTGGTCGTCGCAGCACCAGCGTCACCAAATGAGCCGTCCGGCGCTGTCCAGCTAACAAACTGGTAGCCCGCATTGGCCGTCGCTTCTATGTCCACTACAGTACCTGCCGTATAAGGTGAACCTGCGGTCACGTCAACTGCCGTTCCACCGTCGACCGGGGCTGCCGCCATCGTCAGGGTATACGTGTCCGGCGGTATATCCTCGAAGTTGGCGGTCACGGTCACATCCTCAGCCGGCATGGTGAACGTGGTCGTCGCAGCACCAGCGTCAC
>PUNI01000019.1 GCA_003551745.1 Paracoccaceae bacterium
CTGGCGCTGGTGCTTAGCTTCAGCCTGGTGGCCACAACGCCGGTGGCGGCAAGCACTACTCACTATGTGAACCCCGGAGACAGCATTCAGGTTGCCATTGACGGCGCCAATCCGGGCGACACCATCATGGTGGCGGCGGGTGTCTATGCAGAGTTTCTGGAGGTTGACAAGTCTCTGTCCCTGCTTGGACCCAACGCCGGAAACCCTGGCTACGGCGCTCGCGGCGACGAGGCGGTCATTCTGCCTCCGGTGGATGCACCCTTTGTTGATCCCTATGGGTTATACGACGCGGTTATGATTACGGTCGCCGCAGAGAACGTGGTGATCGACGGCTTCACGCTCAGGCCGCGGAACCCCGATGCCGGTGGGGAGGATGACTACCAAGCGCAGACCGCAATCCTTGGTGACGGGCGAGGTCTCGTAACAGAATACGTGGATGTGGACGGCTTCGAAGTCCGGAACAACATCATCGAGGGATTCCCAGACATGGGCGTGTGGGTGAGCAGAAGCCACGGTCAAGTGCGCAGTGACGGCCCCATCACTGGCGTGGTCGTGGAGGACAACTACATCAAGGAGAGCTACGACGGCTTTGGCTTTGGTTTCTACTTACAGGGCACCATCGGGCACGTGCTGAACAACACCGTGGAGGAAGTCATGGGGAACCAGATCCAGCCATACGACGCGGTGGCTGCCTCGGGCGAAGGTCTGGTCAGCGGCAACGCGATCTCAGTCCGTGGCATAGCGCTCTACCACAACTACGACGAGAAGGGTGGCCATTGGACCTACAGCGGGAACACGGTCACACGAGACACCGCTGCCACTTGGTGGCATGGCATCAGGATCCAGACCATCTATGACGATCCCACTCTAATCTTCACAGGCAACACCATTGACGGAGCGGGCGCGGCGGGCGCCGATTTCGTCGGCGTGAAGTTCCAGGGACGTGTAGACGAGGCCGCCTGTGACAACCTCGACTTCTCAGGCAACGAACTCGAGGGGCTTTTCGTCTTCGTGGAAGACGGAAGCACGGGGCAACACGTCGATCTTGCCCCCATCTTGACAGAGAACACTTTCGTCCCGGCGGCTGGCATCGACGACAACCGCATCATCGCATTTCGTGTCCACAACGTGACCCAGGACACTTTGCACACCACCATCCAGGAGGCAATCGATGAGGCAGAAGACAGCGACACCATTGAGGTGAGGGCCGGGACGTATGAGGAGAATGTCGACCTGTTGGACAAGTGGCTCACCATCAAGGGTATAGTCGAAGATGGTGTTGTGCCCACGCTAGCGGGGACGCTTTACATCAACCAGGCCGGTGTTACCGACGCCGGCCCCACGACGATCGAGTACATGAACTTTGTGGCGGTTGATCATGGCAATCCTTATCAGGATCCCCACGTCAACAGCATCATCATCAGAAATGCGAATGACGTTACTATCAGGCACTGCCACTTCGATGGTGCCGGGCGGTTCATGGAGTCGCCTTACAGTCGAAGCGCCGTTAACGCCGACCACGGTAGCTCCGACATCACTGTTGATAGCTGTATCATCGAGAATGGCTACTACATGGGGATACACGTACGGGCCGTGGGAGGAGGTACCGACACTCTCTCTGTCAAGAACTCCGTTATCGACAATGTCAAGAGCGGCATCAATTTCGTTCAGGGCAGCAATCTTGTGGTGGAGAATACGGACATCAGCATTGTAGCCCAGGGCGAGGGTAACGACAGCTACTGCGTTCGTTTTGCCGCGAGGACTGTGGTCGCCACGGACATGACCATCACGGGTGGCACCTTCACCGTGGACAGGGCTGGCTTCTCGACAGAACCCGGAACATATCACGCCGCTATAGTTACCCGCGATCTAGCGGATGGCGACCTTAAGGTAAGCGATGCGAATATCCTTGGCGAGGTGGTGAATCTGGCCGATACTGTGATCCTTGACGCTGGCCTCAACTGGTGGGGCAGTGACACCGGGCCATTTCATGTAGTACTTAACCCCGGTGGTGAGGGCGGTCCGGTGAGCGACAACGTTGATTTCATTCCGTGGCATTTCCTCGAAGAGTTGCTGATTCCTATTACGTCTTATGTGGATGTTGAAACCGAGACCGGGACGGGCACGGCCAAGTTCGGAGCCAGTGCCGGCGATATTGAGGACCTGGTAGCAGTGTCGGTACCGCCTGATCCTCCGGCTGGCATCGAGTTTCCGCATGGTATGTTTGAGTTCGAAATCACGGGACTCACTCTTGGAGAGACAGTAACCGTGACCATCGAGTTGCCCTCGGCCGTGCCGGCAGGCACAGAGTGGTGGAAATACCACGATGACCAGTGGTACTCGCTACCTATAGGCACGACAGCCGACCCCAGGGTGATAACAATCGCGCTTACAGACGGTGGGCTTGGAGACGCAGGAGTCCAGGACGGCACAATCGTAGACCCGGGAGGTCCGGGCAATCCTCCGCCTCTGCCTCCTGTTGTAGTAGGCTGGGAGGGCTCTCCTGTGAACAGACTCGCTGTCATGGCGCCCTGGATGGCCCTGTTTGCGGCCATTATGGCCGGCGCAGTGCTGCTGGTGGCACGGCGACGCCGGGCGCAGATGTAGGCTTACCAGACCAATATCGTATCGTAGGGGCGGAGTTAGACTCTGCCCCTACGAGATCGTGTGAGTGTCATGCGAGGCTTCAGCCTCGCGGCAGAGTGTGGCGAGGATTATCGTCAGCCACCTCGCCGGATTTTGGGCAGACGAGACTGCTCTAAAGGAAGTGAGAAGTGAAGACACGCCTGGGTTCGAGTAGGCGGTACTACGTGACCGTATTCAGCATATTCTTCATCATGTCAGCCTTCTTGCCGGAGGGCATGACCTATGACAATACCCTTCAGTCCTATCAGTTGACTATTTCCAGTACCAGTGGAGGGACAGTGACCTTGCCTGGAGAGGGAACCCGGACCTACGATGCCGGCACGGTGGTCGAACTGGTGGCGACGCCCGACGAAGGGTATGAGTTTCGGGGGTGGACCGGCGACACCGTGCACATTGCCAACCCGAACTCTATCTCCACGACGATCACGATGAACGGAAGCTACTCTATCAGCGCCGGCTTCAGGCGAGAACTCCAGGACTTTGAGCCGATTCGGCCTTGATTGTGGCTGAGATTCGGGCACTGAAGAAACAGAGCAAAACCGGGCAAACTGAAAACACGCGAGGAGGTTAGGAACAGTGAAAAAGCTACTTAGCATGTCAATAGTC
>PUNI01000422.1 GCA_003551745.1 Paracoccaceae bacterium
CGACGGCTTCGACCGGCGTCGGGGCGGCGAGCCAGAGCCGCATCAGCAGCGTGTCGGGCGCCTCGGCGCGCAAGCCGTGGGGGGCCAGTGCCCGGGCCGGAAAGTCGCGCAGGTTGCGGGTGAGCAGCACCGCAGCGTCGGCGGCGATCGCGGCGGCCAGCACATGCGCGTCGGCCCGGTCCGGCAGATCGAGCGCGGCTTCGACCTCGGCCTCCGGCAGCACCTCGGCCCCGGGCCAGGCGCTGCGCAGGCGGGCGATCTCGCTCGCCGCAACGCCTGCCTCCACAGGGCCGCGGCGGTGGGCCACATGCGCCCATTCGGTGAGAATACGCGGCGACCAGAAGGGGCGCAGAAGGCCGGCGGCGGCGCAGCCCAGCACGATCTCGCGCAGGACGCTGGGATAGAGGACGCAGGCGTCGATCAGCACCCGCTCGGGCCGCGCCTCAGCCATCGAGCCGCAGGAACAGCGCCTTGAGATAGCCCGACTCGGCCAGCTGCGGCAGCACGGGGTGGTCGGGCCCGGCGAAGCCCGTGTGCAGGATCTGCGCCTGTCGGCCGGCCCGGCCGATCCCGCGCGCGCAGGCCGCGCGGAAGGCCGCCAGATCGACGGCGTGGGAACAGGAGCAGAGCCCGAGGTACCCGCCGGGCGCCACCAGCGCGGTCGCCCGCCGCGCCACGCGCTCATAGGCGCGCAGCCCGGCCTCCAGCGCGGCCTTGTTGGGGTCGAAGGCCGGCGGGTCGCAGACCACGAGATCGAAGCGCGCGCCCTCGACCTCCAGCGCCTCCATGACCGCGAAGGAGTCGCCCTGCCGGGTCGCGAACCTGTCGGCAAACCGACTGCGGGCGGCGCCCTGCTCGGCGAGGGCAAGCGCGGGGGCCGAGCTGTCCACCGCTAGCGAACTGGTCGCACCTCCCGCCAGGGCGGCCAGCGCGAAGCCACCCACATGGCTGAAGACGTCAAGCATGCGCCCGCCGCGCGCCAGCCGCGCCGCGAAGGCATGGTTGTCACGCTGGTCGAAGAAGAGCCCGGTCTTCTGGCCGCCGAGCACATCGGCGAGATAGGTCGCGTCGTTCATCGTCACCGCGACCGGCCCCTCCACAGTGCCGGCGAGCACCACGGTCTCCTCCGCCAGCCCCTCCAGTTGGCGCGCGCGTCCCTGCCCGTTCTTCACCACCCGCGCCACGCCGGTGACATCGCGCAGGGCCGCGACAATCGTCTCCAGATGGGCCTCGGCCCAGGCAGCATTGGGCTGGATCACGGCGAGATCGCCGAAGCGGTCGATGACGAGGCCGGGCAAGCCGTCGGCCTCGGCATGGACCAGCCGGTGGAAGGGGCTGTCGTAGAGCCGCTGGCGCAGGGCCTGGGCCCGGTGCAGGCGCGCGCTCAGCCAGGCCGGACCGACCTCGGCATCCGGGTCGCGGTCGAGCACGCGGGCGATGATGCGGGAGGCGGGGTTGACGGTGACAAGCGCGAGGGGCGTGCGCCCGGCATCCTCCAGCAGCGCCAGTGTGCCGGGAGCGAGGGCGCGGGTGCGGCGGTCGGCCACCAGCTGGTCGGAATAGACCCACGGAAAGCCGTGGCGCAGGGCGCGGGCATCGGCCTTGGGCCGCAGGCGGACGACGGGACGGGAGTGTTCTGCCATCCGCCCCGCTTACGCCGAGGGTGCAGCCGGGGAAAGCCCCGGCTGGCCCTTGTTTCGGCCGGTCTTGTCGGGCGTCAGGCCGCGGGGCGCGCGCCGGTGGGCGCGGTGCCGGCGAAGCGCCCGGCGATCCAGCGGCCGGTCGCGCGCATCAGGTCGGCGAAGGCCTGCGCGCGCAGTTCACGCGCCCGGCGTTCCACGGCGATCACGTCCACCGCTTCCAGCGGGGTCATGTCGATCAGGGGGGTGTTGGTCGGCTCGGTCATCGGTTTCTCCAGCGGATGCGGATGGCTTGTGGTGTTTGCTTGCGCAGCAAGATAAGGGGCCGGCCGGTCTGCCACCACGCCCAATGCGGAAAGCCCGCCATGCGCTGAGCGCATGGAAACGCAACGAAATCCGTATTCATGCGCATACCGGGGCAAGCCGGGCACGGGTGCGGCTGCACCTGGCGCCGCACTGCGGCAACATGGCCTGCCAACGCGGCGCCCGCCTGATCGTGAGCGGGCTGCGGCTGGCACCCGCAGGCGGCTTGGCGTATGCGTGGTTAGCGCTAACGGTGCCGCAGCCGAAGGGAGCCCGCCATGACCGTCGCCGCCGCCATCGCCGATGTCACCGCCCGGATCGTCGCACGTTCGCGCCCCAGCCGCAGTGCCTATCTCGACCGGCTGCAGCGCGCCGCCGAGGCCGGCCCGGCCCGCGCGCATCTGAGCTGCGGCAACCAGGCCCACGCCTATGCCGCAATGGGGGACGACAAGGACAGGCTCGCCGAGCACCGCACGCCGAACCTCGGCATCGTCACCGCCTACAACGACATGCTCTCGGCCCATCAGCCCTTCGAGCGTTTCCCGGAGCTGATCCGCGCGGCCGCCCGCAAGAGCGGGGCGACGGCCCAGGTGGCAGGGGGCGTGCCGGCGATGTGCGATGGCGTCACCCAGGGCCAGCCGGGAATGGAGCTGAGCCTCTTTTCCCGCGACGTGATCGCGCTGGCGTCCGGCGTGGCGCTGAGCCACAACTGCTATGACGCGGCCGTCTATCTGGGCGTCTGCGACAAGATCGTGCCGGGCCTCGTGATCGCGGCCGGCACCTTCGGGCATATCCCGGCCGTGTTCCTGCCGGCTGGCCCCATGACGAGCGGCCTGCCCAACGACGAGAAGGCCGAGGTGCGCAAGCGCTTCGCACAGGGCGAGATCGGCCGCGACGAATTGATGGTGGCCGAGATGGCAAGCTATCACGGCCCGGGCACCTGCACATTCTACGGCACCGCCAACACCAACCAGATGCTTATGGAGTTCATGGGCCTGCACCTGCCCGGCGCAAGCTTCGTGAACCCGAACACGCCCCTGCGCGACGCGCTGACCGTGGCCGGGGTGGAGCGGGCGCTGGCGATCACCGCGCTCGGCAATGATTACCGGCCTGCGGGCCGTGTGCTGGACGAGCGCGCCTTCGTCAACGGCATCGTCGGGCTGATGGCGACGGGGGGCTCCACCAATCTGGTGCTGCACCTGCCGGCAATGGCGCGGGCGGCCGGCGTGATCCTGGAACTGGAGGATTTCGCCGCGATTTCGGCCGCGGTGCCGCTGATGGCGCGGGTCTATCCCAACGGGTTGGCGGACGTGAACCATTTCCACGCCGCCGGGGGCCTCGGCTTCATGATCGGCGAGCTGCTGGCGGCGGGGCTTCTGCACGAGGATGTGGTGACAGTGGCCGGTGACGGGCTTGCACGCTATGCAGAGGAGCCGACGCTCGACGGCACGGCGCTGGTCTGGCGGCCGGGTGCCGGGCACAGCCACAACGAGAAGATCCTGCGCCCGGCGACCGACCCGTTCCAGACCACCGGCGGGCTCGCGCATCTGACCGGCAATCTGGGCAGCGGCGTCATCAAGACCTCGGCGGTGAAGCCCGAGCACCGGGTGATCGAGGCGCCCGCGCGCATCTTCGAGGATCAGGAGGCGGTGAAGCAGGCCTGGCGCGACGACGCCTTCACCGAGGACACTGTGGTGGTGGTGCGCTTCCAGGGCCCGAAGGCAAACGGCATGCCCGAGCTGCATTCGCTGACGCCCACCCTTTCGGTGCTGCTCGACCGCGGGCTGAAGGTGGCGCTGGTCACCGACGGGCGCATGTCGGGCGCCTCGGGCAAGGTGCCGGCGGCGATCCACATCAGCCCCGAGGCGGCGGACGGCGGGCCGCTGGCGCGACTGCGCGACGGCGACATCGTCCGGCTGGATGCCGAGGCGGGGCGGCTCGACGTTCTGAGGGTGGATCTGGCAGCGCGCGCCCCGGCCACGCCCGACCTGTCGGCCAACGGCATCGGGATCGGGCGGGAACTCTTCGCCGCCTTCCGCGCCCATGCCGGGCCGGCCAGCAGCGGCGCGGCGCTGGTGGTCTGACCGTTGGGCCCTGCCAGGCCCCGGTGGACAAGCCGGCGGGCCGCGCCTAGCCTCGCGCGATCCGCGACCTGCAAGGGGGCTGCCGATGACGCCGGCCGAGATGAGCGCGCTGACCGAGGCCGTGTGCCGGCGGGCGCCGGTGATCCCCGTGCTGGTGATCGAGGACGCCGCCACCGCCCGGCCGCTGGCAGAGGCTCTGGTCGCCGGAGGGCTCACCGCTCTGGAGGTAACCCTGCGCACGCCGGCGGCGCTGGAGGCGATCCGCGCCATGGCGGAGGTGGCCGGCGGCATGGTGGGCGCCGGCACCCTGCTGACGCCCGAGGATGTGCGCGCGGCCCGCGCCGCCGGCGCCGGCTTCGGCGTCTCGCCCGGGGCCACCGACCGGCTTCTGGACGCGGCCGAGGCCGAGGGGCTGCCGATACTGCCCGGCGCGGCCACCGCGACCGAGGCCATGGCGCTGCTCGACCGCGGCTACAGCGTGCAGAAGTTCTTTCCGGCCGGCAGCATCGGCGGCGCGCCGGCGCTCGCGGCCCTCGCCGCGCCGCTGCCGCAGATCCGCTTCTGCCCCACCGGCGGCATCGGCGCCGAGACGGCGCCGGACTATCTTCGCCTGCCCAATGTGCTCTGCGTGGGCGGAAGCTGGGTGGCGCCGAAGCCGATGGTCGCGGCGGGCGACTGGGCCGGCATCACCCGCCTGGCCGCCGCGGCGGCGGGTCTGCCGCGCTGAGCCCCTCGAGCCGCCCGGCGCGGCCGCCGCGGCGGCGCGGGGCGTCGGCGGCGGCGAGCCCTTCGCGCAGCACATTCGTCATCGGGTGGCCCTCGACGCCATAGGCCGTCAGCACGCTCGTCAGCGCCGCGCGGTCGCCGATATCCGGGGCGAGGCTGAGCGCCCAGTCGACGAGGATCGACCGGCATTCGGCCATGCCGATTCCCTCGATCCGGTAGGCCTCGCGGATCAGGCCCTTGGGATCGGCGCGCGCGAGCGGCAGGGGATCCTCGGCCATGCCCCCTCCTAGGCCGCACCGGCCGGCGCCGGGGCGAGCAGCTCCGCGATCGCCGCCGCAGCTGCGTCGCAGCGCTCGGCCAGCCGGCGGGCCAGCGTTTCGGTGTCGGGCATGTCGGTCTCGCGCAGCAGAAAGGTGGTCGCCGCCGGGCCCAGACGCTCGGGGTCGGGCAGCGCCGCGCCGAGCAGACGGCCGGCGCAGTGCAGCCGCCAGCACAGGCGGTAGGCGGCAAGCAGGGCCTCGGCAGCCGGTTTCGAGGGCCAGCCGGCGCGAACGCCCGCCGCCAGCTGCGCCTCGACCCGCCGGGCCGGCGACGCCGCCCGCAGCGCGGCGGTCTGGGCCAGAAGCTCGATCTCCTGCAGGCGGCCCGGGCCACGCCGGGCGTCCCAGGGCCCGGCGCTCGGCTTGGCCTCGTCCAGACGGCGGCGCATGTCTGCCACATCCGCCAGCACCGTCTCGCCCTGCGCCTTGGCCTTCAGAAGCCCGGTGCGAAAGCCCTCGACCTCATCGCCGAGATCGCGCGCGCCGGCGACCGGGCGCGCCCGGGTCAGCGCCAGATGCTCCCAGGTCCAGGCATCCTCGGCCTGATAGTGACGGAAGGCGGCGAGCGCGGTGGCGACCGGCCCCTGCCGGCCCGAGGGGCGCAGGCGCATGTCGACCTCATAGAGCCGCCCCTCGGCCATCGGCGCGGTCAGCGCCGTGACCAGCGCCTTGGTCAGCCGGGCATAGTAGGTCTTGGCGTCGAGCGGGCGCGGGCCTTCGGAGGCGTCCTGATCCGCGGGGTCGTAGATCACGATCAGGTCGAGGTCGGAGGCGGCGTTGAGCCGCCCCGCCCCGAGGCTGCCCATGCCCAGCACCACCGCGCCGCGGCCGGGCGGGGGGCCGTGCCGTGCGGCCAGCTCGGCGCAGACCGGCTCCCAGAGCGCGGCGATGCAGGCCTCGGCGAGGTCGGCATACTGCTTGCCGGCCTCGAAGGCGTCGATCAGCCCGCGCAGATGATGCACGCCGACGCGGAAATGCCACTCCTTCGCCCATGCCCGGGCGGCATCGAGCTTGCGCTCGTAGTCGTCAGGCTCGGCCAGGCGCTGCGCAAGGGCAGCGGTCAGCGCCGCCTTGCCGGGCCAGTCGGCGAAGAAGTCGCCGCCGATCACCGCATCGAAGACGCCCCCGTTGCGGGCCAGATAGCGCGCCAGCTCGGGGGCCGTGGCAGAGATGTCGACGATCAGGTCGATCAGCTGGGGGTTGGCCTCGAAGAGCGAGAAGAGCTGCACCCCTGCCGGCAGGCCGGAGAGGAAGGCGTCGAAGCTCGCCAGCGCCGTGTCAGGGTTGTCGGAGTCCATCAGCCTGGTCAGGATCTCCGGGCGCAGGCGGCGAAAGATCTCGGCCGCCCGCGCCGAGCGCAGCGCCGGATAGGTGTCCCAGCGCGCGACCAGCGCCTGCGTGGCCTCGGGCAGGTCGGGCTCGGCCCGCGCCGGCATCTGCGCGCCGCCGGGCGCGAAGAAGCCTTCGGTCAGCTCCGCCACCCGCGCCAGCCGGTCGGAGAGTTGCCGCCGCCAGGCAGCCGTGTCGGCGAAGCCCTGGAACCGCGCCAGCCGGTCGATCCCCTCGGCACTGCTCGGCAGATGGTGGGTCTGGGCGTCGCCGATCATCTGCACCCGGTGCTCGACCTCGCGGTGCGCGCGATAGGACCGGGTCAGCTCCTCGGCCACCGGCGAGGGCAGCCAGCCCTTTGCGGCCAGCCGCGACAGCGCCGTCACCGTCTCGCGGCAGCGCAGGTCGGGATCGCGGCCGCCGGCGATGAGCTGGCGGGTCTGGGTGAAGAACTCGATTTCGCGGATGCCGCCCGCGCCGAGTTTCATGTCATGGCCTTCCAGCGGCGGCGGCCCGTCGCGGCCGCCGGCGAGCCCCTTGTGGGCGCGGATGCGCAGGCGCATGTCATGGGCATCCTGGATCGCCGCGAAATCGAGATGCCGGCGCCACACGAAGGGCGCCAGCGTGTCGAGAAAGCGCGCGCCGGCCTCGGCATCGCCGGCGCAGGGCCGGCCCTTGATCCACGCCGCGCGCTCCCAGGTCCGCCCGAAGCTCTCGTAATAGCGTTCGGCCGCCTCCATCGCGAGGCAGACCGGCATCACCGAGGCGTCCGGCCGAAGGCGCAGGTCGGTGCGGAACACATAGCCCTCGGCGGTGCGGTCGCCGATCAGCGCGCAGAGCTTGCGGGTGACGCGGATGAAGGCGGCGCGGGCCTCCATCACCTCGGCGGGACCGTCGAAACGGCCGTCGTCGAAAAGGCAGATCAGGTCGATGTCGGAGGAGTAGTTGAGCTCACCTGCCCCCATCTTGCCCATGGCGAACACCACCATGCCGGCCGCGCAGGCCGCGTCGCCTTCGGTTGCGCCGGGAATCTTGCCGCGGCGGATCTCCTCGGCGACCAGCGCCTCCAGCGCGAGGGCGACCGCGCGATCGGCCAGGTCGGTCAGCGCGCCGGTGACGGCCTCCAGTGGCCAGACCCCGCCCAGATCGGCCAGCGCGACCAGCAGCGCCGTGCGCCGCTTGGCGCGGCGCAGGCTGACGGCCAGATCGCCGAGCGGCGCTGCCGCCTCCGCCAGCGTCTCGGCCTGCACCTCCTCGGGGGCGCGCGTCAGGGCGGGCTGCAGCCAGTCGGCCTCGGCCGTGAGCAGGCCGGCGAGGAAGGGGCTGCAGCCGGCCGCGCCCTCGACCAGATCCCCCGTCTCCGGCGCCAGCTCTGGCAGGGCCGCGCGCACGGCGCGCCCGGCCTCGGCGTCGAAGGCGATCGGGCAGCGGCGCAGGCGGGCGGCGAAACTCATGGCCGGAAGACTGTGCCGCGGCGCCGGTCTGGTCAAGCCGGGCACGCTTGCCGCTGACAGGGCGAGCGGCTAGGCAGGGCTGCAGAAAGGAGCGCGCGCGATGAGCAAGAGCCTGGCGCGGGTGCGCGCGGCGCTGGAGGCCGTCGGCCTCGACGCCGAAATCCGGGAGATGGACGCCTCGACCCGCAGTGCCGAAGAGGCCGCGGAGGCCGTGGGCTGCGCGCGCGACCAGATCGTGAAGTCCATTGTCTTTCGCGGGGAAGACTCGGGGCATGTCCGGCTGTTCCTCACCGCTGGCGGCAACCGCGTCTGCCCGGAAAAGGCGGCGGCGCTGGCGGGGGAGCCTCTGGGCCGGGCAGAGGCCGAGCTGGTGCGGCGCGAGACCGGCTTCGCCATAGGTGGGGTGGCGCCGGTGGGGCATCTGCAACCCCCGGCCTGCTGGTTCGACCCGCGGCTCGACGCGTTCGACACCGTCTGGGCCGCGGCCGGCACACCGCGCCATGTCTTCGCCATCGCCCCGGCGGCGCTGCTGCGGATCACCGGCGCCACGCGCGCCGATTTCGTGGCCTGACGGCGGCCGCGGGAGCGAGGAGCGCGCATGTCCCTTCTGCCGGACCCGGAGCTGCAGCGCGAGTTCTACGACTTCGTGCCGCTGAAGCGGCTGGTCGCCTGGCTGGTCGACAGCGTGCTGATCCTCCTGCTGGTGCTGGCGGTTCTGCTGGTCACGGCGCTGCTGGCGCTGTTCCTGCTGCCGTTGCTCTATCTCGTACTCGGCATCGCCTATCGCACAGTCACCCTGGCGCGCTGGTCGGCGACGCCGGGGATGGCGCTGATGGCTATCGAGATCCGCGACCTGCGCGGCCGGCCGCTGGATGGGGGTGCGGCCTTCCTGCACACCCTGATCTTCACGGCGGCGATGTCGCTCGTCGTCCCGCAGGTGATCTCGGTGGCGCTGATGCTGCTGACCCCGCGCCGGCAGGGGCTGCCCGACCTTCTGCTGGGAACGGCGGCGCTGAACCGGCCCGGCGACGCCTGAATTTCGCCACGCGGAGACAGTGCTTGACGCCGCAGGCGCAGCTTGCGAACGTGACCGGAGCCTGTTGCGCGTCGCGCGCCGCCATGGATCTGCGAGAGCTTCCGGACCACTGACCCGATGCGCCACACCCTGCCCGTCACGCCGCAGTTCTATGTCACGGCGCCGCAACCCTGCCCCTATCTGGAGGGCCGGATGGAGCGCAAGCTGTTCACCGCGCTGCAGGGCGACACGGCGGAGCGGCTCAACGACTCGCTTTCGAAACAGGGGTTCCGGCGGTCGCAGAACGTGCTCTACCGACCCTCCTGCGCCGATTGCTCGGCCTGCCTCTCGGCCCGGATCCGGGTGGCCGATTTCGCCCCCAGCCGCAGCCAGCGCCGCATCCTGCGCCGCAACGGCACCCTGAAGCGCGAGGCGACCGCGCCCTGGGCCACCGAGGAGCAGTTCGCGCTTTTCCGCCGCTATCTCGACAGCCGCCACGCCGACGGCGGCATGGCCGACATGGACATCTTCGAATTCGCCGCGATGATCGAGGAAACGCCGGTGCGCTCGCGTGTGGTGGAATACACCGGGCCGGGGGACGCGCCCGGCCGGCGCAGCCTGATCGCGGTGTCGCTGACCGACATTCTCGATGACGGCGTCTCGATGGTCTATTCCTTCTACGAGCCTGATCTCGACCACCAGAGCCTCGGCACCTATGTGATCCTCGATCACGTCGACCTCGCGCGCGAGGCAGGGCTGCCCTATGTCTATCTCGGCTACTGGGTGCCGGGCAGCCGCAAGATGGGCTACAAGGCGCGCTTCGGGGCGCTGGAGGTCTATCACAAGGGGGCCTGGCGCGAGATGACCGATCCGGCGCAGTATTCCGCCGCCCGGCATCCGCTTTCGGTCGATCCCATTGCCGAACAGGTGGCGCGGCTGCATCTGCCCGACAGCCGGCCCACCAACGCCCCGGCGCGCCGCGCGCCCACAGGCACCCGTCCCGCCGGTATCTGAGCCGCAGCACTTCGCGCGGTCCGCCCAAATGACAACGCCCGCGCGGGATGCGCGGGCGTTGTTTCCAGGGCCTGCTTCCGGCCCCGCAGGTCAGTCGTTGATGTTGATGGCCACGAAGCGCGGCTCTCCGCCCCGGCGGATCAGCAGCAGCAGCGAGCGCCTGCCCGCGTCGCGCGTCTCCTCGATGCGCGCCTCGAAATCGGCGACGCTTTCGACCGGACGCTGACCGGCCTCGGTGATCACGTCACCCGGGCGCAGGCCCTTCGTCCAGGCCTCGCTCATTTCGTCGACATCGACGATCGCGAGGCCGGTGGTGCCCGCCGACAGGCCGAGTTCGTCGCGCATGTCGGGCGTCAGCACCGACAGTTGCATGCCGAGCATCTCGGTCTCGGAGCGGTCACCCGGCTCGGAGGGTGCGGCGGCGCTGCCTTCGGCCAGCTCGCGGCGGCCGAGGACGACGCTCAGCTCCTTGATCTCGCCGTCGCGCCAGACGCCCAGCGGCACCGCCCGGCCGGCCTCGGCATTGCCGACCCGACGCACCAGTTCGCGGGTGTCGGCCACCGCACCGCCGTCGAAGGTGACGATGACATCGCCCGACAGCACTCCAGCATCGGCCGCCGGACCCTCGGGCACATCGGTGACGAGCGCGCCGCGGGGCTCTTCCAGATCCATCGCTTCGGCAATCTCCGGGGTGACGTCCTGAATACGCACGCCGAGCCAGCCCCGCTGGGTTTCGCCGAACTCCTGGAGCTGGTCCACCACCCCGGTCGCCACCGCGGCCGACATCGCGAAGCCGATGCCGATGGAGCCGCCGGTGGGCGACAGGATCGCGGTGTTCACGCCGATCACCTCGCCGTCCATGTTGAAGAGCGGCCCGCCCGAGTTGCCGCGGTTGATGGCGGCATCGGTCTGGATGTAATCGTCATAGCTGCCCTGCAGCGCCCGACCCTTGGCCGAGATGATGCCGGCGCTGACCGAGAAGCCCTGGCCCAGCGGGTTGCCGACGGCGATCACCCAGTCGCCGACCCGCGCTGTCTCGCTGTCGCCCCAGGGCACGGCAGGCAGGGGACTGCCATGATCGACCTTGAGAAGGGCCAGATCGGTCAGCGGATCGGTCCCGACCAGCGTGGCATCCAGCTCCAGCCCCGAGAAGAACTCCACCCGGATCTCGTCGGCGGCGTCGATCACGTGGTTGTTGGTGACGATATAGCCGTCCTCGGAGATCACGAAGCCCGACCCGAGCGCCTGGCTGCGCCGCGGGCGCTGGCCCTCGGGGGTGCCGCGGTCGAAGAAGTCGCGGAAGAACTCCTCGAAGGGAGAGCCTTCGGGAATGCCCGGCCCGCTGGTTTGAGCGACGGTCGTCGAGGTGGTGATGTTGACAACGGAAGGGCTGACGCGATCGGCCAGATCGGCGAAGCTTTCCGGCATCCGCGCCTGCGCCGGCAGTGCCAACGCCAGCACCACCAGCACCCCCAGCGCCAGCATCCAGAGCCGGTGGGCGGCCTGCGGCGCGGGCACTGCCAGCGCGACGGCGGCCGGGCGCCGGCGGAGAAGGGGCCGTGAAGTCATGGGAACTCCTGTGTCATGTGAAATGCGCGCCGTCCCGGGCGCGCGGTGTGTCTCGCGGCTATATAAGGACTGGGTGCACGAGCGCAAAAGAACTGACCCTGTTTCAATCAGACGTGACAATGCGTGCGCGCCGGCGCGGGCGCCGTCACAGCCCGATCGCCCGGGCCAGCCAGATCAGCACGACCCCGGCGGCCAGCGCCAGAAGGCCGATCAGCCGGCGCATCTCCAGCGGCATCCGCGCGATCAGCGCCACGAGGTCTTCCAGACGCGAAGGGGCCAGTGCGAACACCAGCCCCTCCACAACCAGCACCAGCCCGATGGCCAGCAGGACCCAACTCATTGACTGAGCAACTCCTCGGTCGCCGTCGGCGCCGCCGGCTCCGGGATGTCCGCTGCATCGGGGGGCGCGGGCTGGCCGACGCCGCCCATGCCGTCGGTGCGCAGGAAGGTGAAGAACTCGCTGTCCGGCCGCATCACCATCGAGGTGTTCTCGGCGCGCATCGACCGCTCGTAGGCGCTCATTGACCGGGTGAAGGCGAAGAACTCCGGATCCTGGCCGAAGGCCTCCGCGTAGACGCGGTTGCGCTCGGCATCGGCCTCGCCCCGGATGATCTCGGCATCGCGCCGCGCCGAGGAGACGAGTTCCACCACAGTGCGGTCGGCGAGTGCGCGCACCCGCTGCGCGGCCTCGTTGCCGCGGGCGATCTCGTCGGCCGCCTCGCGTTCACGCTCGGCGCGCATCCGGGCGAAGGTGGCTTCGAGGTTCTGCTCGGGCAGGTCGGTGCGGGTCAGCCGCACGTCGATCACCTGCACGCCAAGCGAGGCCGCCTCGCGCCGGGCGAGATCGCGGATGCGGTTCATCAGACCGGTGCGGTCCTCGGACAGCACGGCACCCGAGGGCACCGAGCCGAGAACCTCGCGGATCGAGGCGTTGAGGATCCGCTCCAGCCGGCCCTGCGCCGCCCGCACGCCCTCGATGCCCACGGCCTCGCGGAACTGCACCGGATCGGTGATCCGCCAGCGCATGAACGCATCGACCACCAGCCGCCGGTCATCGAGCGGCGTGACCTCCAGCGGCTGCGATTGCAGGCCGAGGATGCGCGCGTCATAGCGCACCACTTCCTGGATGACCGGTATCTTCACGCCGAGGCCGGGCTCGGTGCGCACCTGCTTGACCTGACCGAATTGCAGGACAAGCGCATTCTCGCGCTCATCCACGACGAAGAGCGCCGAGAGGCCAAGGGCTGCCAGCACCAGAAGCACCGGCACGAGGATGGCTGTCCGTTTCATCAGTTCTGCCCTCCCCGGCGCATCTCGTTGAGCGGCAGGAACGGCAGCACGCCATTGCCGCCCACGCCCTCGCCCTCGCCGGTCACGCCGTCGAGGATGACCATGTCGATGTTGCCCAGGACGTTCTCCATCGTCTCCAGGTACATCCGGCGCCGGGTAACCTCGGGCGCGTTGACGTATTCGGCCAGCACCGCGAGGAAGCGGCTCGCCTCGCCCTCGGCATTGTTGACCACCTCGGCGCGATAGGCCTCGGACTCCTCGAGGATCTGCGCGGCCTCGCCGCGCGCTCCGGCCAGCACCCGGTTGGCGTAGGCATCGGCCTGACGCTCCAGCCGGTCACGTTCCTGCCGCGCCGCCTGCACCTCGCGGAAGCTGTCGATCACCTCGCGTGGCGGGTCGGCGCGGTCAAAGTTCACGCGCACGATGTTGATACCCGCCTCGTAGCTGTCGAGCGTGCCCTGCACGGCCTGCCGCAAGTCGGCGGCGATGGCGCCGCGGTCGCGGTTGAGGATCGGCGACAGCTCCGAGCGCGCGATGATGTCGCGCATGGCGGATTCCGACACCGCCCGCACCGTCTCCTGCGGGGTGGACAGGTTGAAGAGGAAGTCGGCCGGCTCGGCGACGTTCCAGACCACCTGGAACTCGATGTCGACGACCGCCTCGTCGCGGGTCAGCATCAGCCCGGAGTCGAGCCCGGCCCGCGTGGTGCCCACATCCGTCACCCGCTCGCCCGTCACCTGCACGATCTCATGGGTGACAAAGGGCCAGGGCGCGAAGTTCAAGCCCGGCGTGCCGGTCTTGTAGTAGGAGCCGAACAGCAACTCGACCGACCGCTCCTCCGGCTTGACGGTGTAGAAGGAGGCGAACAGCCAGCCCACGACCAGCAGAGCGGCGAGGATGATGCCCCCGCGCTTGCCGAAGCCGCCATCGCCGCCCTGCCCGCCACCGCCGCCGCGGCCGCCCATCAGCACGCGCAACTGCTCCTGGCCCTTGCGCACGAGATCATCGATTTCCGGGAGTTGCGGACCTTCGCCGCCGCCCGGCCGCCGGGGACCGCCGCCGCCGCGGTTGCCACCGCCGCCATTGCCGCGCCCGCCCGGACCGCGCCCTCCCCAAGGTCCGCCACTATTGGACATGAGCCTGTGCTCCTTCCATTTGTCCGCCTGACATCCGTCTGCGGTGGCAAGCTGTCCCGGCCACAGGGCCTTTCAACCGACACAAGACGGGCTGATCGTCGCGGCTGCTGATATGCCATCGTCGCGCCGCTCGCAACGCCGCCGGGCCGAGATCACCACCGCAGTTTGCATACGAAGGTGTAAGACCGCTCGGCTCTCGGAACAATGGTGCAGAGCGTCGCGTCCCGCCGCTCTCGCGCGATTGTCAACCGCTTGCAGGAACCGCACCCGCCGCAGCGCGTTATATACGCCCTCGCTCACGCCTCACGCAGGGGCCGGCGCAGCGTGACAAGCTCCTCGGCCATGGTGGGGTGGACGGCCACGGTGCGGTCAAAATCCTCCTTGGTCGCGCCCATCTTGATGGCGATGGCAGCGAGCTGGATCATCTCGCCGGCCTGATCGGCCACGATGTGGCAGCCCAGAACCCGGCGCGTCGCCTTCGAGACGATCAGCTTCATCATCACCCGGTCCGCGCGGCCGGCA
>PUNI01000619.1 GCA_003551745.1 Paracoccaceae bacterium
CCATTCCAGCGGCCTGTCTCCAGGTTGTATACGATGTCTATACAGGACGGGACCTGACTGCCCCGCTTCGAAACGCCGAAATCCACCGCCTGCCAGGTTGTCGAGTCCTGTCTTAGCTTAAGGTTCAGCCACTCACTGTGGTTAGCGAAAGACCGGCACTCGATCACTTCCACCTGCCGCGTGAGAAAGGTCGGAGACGGGTTGGCCCGACCGAATGGGCTCAATCTCTGCATGAGGGTGAAGGTCTCCCCGGTGAGTGCCGACAACGGAAGCTCCGCATCGATGACAAGCTCAGGCCGCAGGTCCAGATGACCCAGTTGCTCCCGGGCCAGGCCGATAAGCCTTTCCTCCAGTTGAGCCAGATTCTCCCGCGGGACGGTGAACCCGGCAGCCATAGGATGACCGCCGAAGGCAGAAAGCAGATCACTGCATTCCTCCAGTGCAAGCACCATTTCGAACTCGGCTATGCTGCGACAGCTACCCTGACACTGCTCCGGCCCTATGCTAACCACGACAACGGGCTTGTAGAGCTCATCTACCAGTCTGCCGGCAACAGGCCCGATGACACCGATGGAATAGCTTTCGTCGGCTTCCATGAGTAACGGCAAATGCAGTTTGGCCGCCAGCTTCTCCCTTGCCCGGCTTAACACCTCGCTGCTTAGCTTTTGGCGCTCGGCGTTCTTCTCCTCCAGCTCCAGTGCCAGCAGGCGGGCCTCCGCGGCCGACTGTGTGGTAAGCAGCCGATAACTGGTAGAGGCATCGTTCATCCTGCCGGCAGCGTTCAGGCGAGGCCCCAGCACCCAGGAGATATGGTCGCTGTTCAGCGTGCCCGGCTTCAGCCCCGCCAACTCGGTCATGGCACGAATCCCCGGGCGGCTGCGCTGGTTCAGTACCTTCAGACCCTGCTTCACCAGGTAGCGGTTCTCGCCCACCATAGGTGACAAGTCCGTAACAGTGGCCAGCGCGACCAGGGCCAGAAACCCGGCCAGCCAGCGCTCGCGGCTATCCCTGTGAAACAGTGCCTGCATGAACTTGAAGACCACGCCGGCGCCAGCCAGATCGGAACAGGGGTACGCTGAGTCCCTGCGCTTCGGGTCGACCACGGCTACAGCCCCGGGCAACTCTTCCAGCGGTACATGATGATCGGTCACAATCACATCCATGCCGAGTTCGTGAGCCCGTCTCACCTGCGCGACATCGGTCACGCCGCAGTCGGCGGTGATGATCAGGTCAGCCCCCTGGGCGTGTAGCGTCTCGACGGCCGGAGTATTCAGCCCGTGTCCTTCGGCAAAGCGATCAGGAATGTAAACAATGACGTCGCCTCCCAGCTTTTCAAGCCCTCGGGCAAGAATGACTACAGCAGTGACGCCATCGACGTCAAAGTCGCCGTAGACGGCGATCTTCTCCCGGCGGAGGATGGCCCTGTAGACCCTGTTGACGGCTTCCGATATGTCCGGGAGCAGAAATGGATCACCCTCCAACCGGTAATCGGCGGCCAAGAACAGCTCGATCTGGTCTGGCTTGATGCCGCGATTATAGAGGAACTGCGCGAGCAGCCGAGGCAAGGCACAGGCATCCAGGTAGTCATCAGGCACCGGAGGGAGAACCCTCCACCGGGCTCGTTGATTCAAGTCTGCACCCAAGATCAGTACTCCTGCATGGAGTTGATAACTATACCATAGATGAGCATCCGGCGGAACGCCGCTGTGGAGAGACAGACGGCAGCACGATAACTCTTTCACGCAGGTCCGCACTGGATACGGCGCCCGATCACAAACCAGCTTCCACATAGCGCAGAGTGTTCCCGCGAAGCGAGCTTGATCACTCGCACCAGACCGCTCAGGTTAACAGAATCTTAACATTCATGTGTTACCATGATTGTAATCCAGACTTACCGACAGATATCACAGAATCATGGAGGGGCGCGGTACGTGTCCGGCCTGGAAAGGGGCGGCAGGAGAGATGGCGCACGGGGAGCGGACAGACTCTCGTGCTGTCAAGTACAACTAAGGGCAACGAGGAATGCAAGGTGTGCGAATGATCAGACGGGCGTTTGGCCGGGCATCCGACCGGGCAATGCTGAGGCCGCATGTGAAAAACACTATCAGTTCACGGAGCGCCAGATACACCGCGAGAGCCGGCCTCATTCTGATTGTGACAGTCATGCTCGTCGGGATGGCAGGGTGCCCTGTGCGCCCGGGTCCTTTCCCACCTATTCCCAATCCCGGCCCTTCGCTGGATCTGAATATAAGAACCTGGCATGACCTGGACGCCATCAGGGACAACCTGGCCGGCCATCACCGCCTGATGAACAGCCTAAATGCCACCACTCCCGGTTACGAGGAGATAGCCGGCCCGACGGCCGACGGCGGGAAGGGCTGGAATCCGCTCGGGAACTGGGACCCCTATGACCACAACCTGTACCTGGCCTTCAGCGGTACTTTCGATGGCCGGGGACATGTTATTGAAGACCTTTTCATCGACCGCCCGGACAGAAGCGAAGTTGGGCTCTTCGGCTACGTTGCGGAGGTGGCGACCATCACGAACGTCGTTATGGTGAACGTCACCGTAACCGGCCGCTCATGGGTTGGCGGCATTGTGGGAGGGAATGCGGGCACTGTCAGCAACTCCGGTTCCAGCGGCACAGTGACCGGCGGTGGCGGCGGCCTGATCGGGAATAACACGGGCATTGTGACGGATTCCTGGTCCAGTGCCAGCGTGACCGGCTCCTCGCGCGTGGGCGGCCTGGTGGGCTTCAACGATGGGGGCAATATTACCAGGTCCCATTCGGCGGGGGACGTCACCGGCAATCATATAGACGCCGGTGGCCTGGTGGGCGCGAACTGGGGCACCATCCGGGCGTCCTATTCCAACAGCACCGTGACTGGAGCAAGGTGCGTGGGCGGCCTGGTAGGCGAAAACGCTAGAGGGGGCATAGTTAGCGACTCGTATGCCACCGGGAGCGTTACCGGCAACGACCGTGTGGGCGGCCTGTCTGGGGCAAACACGGCCACTGTGGAGAACTCCTATTCCACCGGTAGCGTTACGGGCGATAGCATGATCGGCGGTCTGGTGGGAGAGAATGGATGGGCCGTGTCCAACTCATTCTGGAACACGACGACCAGCGGTGAGGTGACCTCGGACGGCGGAACGGGCATAACCACGGCGGAGATGCAGACCATGGCTACCTTCACGGACACGGCAACGAAGGGACTGAACGAGCCGTGGGACATAA
>PUNI01000613.1 GCA_003551745.1 Paracoccaceae bacterium
GCATCACCATCGCCTCCGGAAGCCTGACGGGCCTGCCCTACAACCACAAGTCCTTCGACCTGCCGCTGCCGGGCGTGATCCATGTCGGCTGCCCGCATTTCTGGCGCGAGGCGCATCCGGGTGAGACCGAGGAGGCCTTCGCCAGCCGCCTCGCGGCTGAACTGGAGGAGACCATCGAGCGCGAAGGCCCGGAAACCATCGCCGCCTTCATCGGCGAGCCGGTGATGGGGGCGGGCGGGGTGGTGGTGCCGCCCGCGACCTACTGGGAAAAGATCCAGCAGGTGCTTCGGCGCCATGCCATTCCGCTGGTGGCCGACGAGGTGATCTGCGGCTTCGGCCGGACCGGGCGGATGTTCGGCTGCGAGACCTACGGGATCACGCCCGACATCATGGTGCTGTCCAAGCAGCTCACCTCCTCCTACATGCCGATGGCGGCGGTGCTGGTCAACGCGGCGATCTTCGAGCCCATCGCGGACGAGTCGCACCGGATCGGCACGCTCGGGCATGGCTTCACCGCCAGCGGACACCCGGTCGCCGCCGCGGTGGCGCTGGAGAACCTTGCGATCATCGAGGAGCGCGATCTCGTCGCCCAGGGGGCGCGGGTGGGGGCCCATCTGCAGCGGCGGCTGCGCGGGCTGGCGGATCACCCGCTGGTGGGTGAAGTGCGCGGCATCGGCATGATCGCGGCGGTGGAGCTGGTGGCGGACAAGGCCGGCAAGGCCCCGCACGGCACGGTTGGCCTGCTGGGACGGATGGGGCAAGCGGCCGCGCAGGAGGCAGGCGTGCTGGTCCGCCCGCTTGGCGACACGCTGGCGATCTGCCCGCCGCTGATCGCCACCGAGACCGACGCCGACACCATCGTCGACGCGCTCGCAACCGCGCTGGAAGTGGTGGAGGGGCAGCTTTCGCAGGCGTGACGGGCTTGACCTTCTGGTAACTGGGCGCCCCATCTGACGCTCGAACAGGTGTCTGAGGTGGGGACATGACCGCGTCGCCCCGGCTGGAAATCGAGGGCCTTTCCTGCGCGAGTGGCGTTCGCCCGGCCGAGACCGCGCTGGTCTCCGTCCCCGGCGCGGCCAGCGTCGGGCTCAATTTCGCCCGGAACGCGCGAAGTCGGCCGCGCCGGCGCCGATGCTCCGGCCGTCGCCCGGGCTCTCGAAACAGCCGGATACCCGGCACGGAACACCGAGACCGCGCTGTCGGTGGCGCAGCGCCCAGAGACTAACGCCGCCTGCGCAGCCAGACATAGAGCGCCCCTTCGCCGCCATGGCGGGAATGGGCCGGCGTGAAATGCTGCACGCGGTCGGCGAGGGGCGGTCGGGAGAGCCACAACGGCACCTCCCGCCGCAGCGCACCGGCCCGGCGCATGATCCCGTCGGCTCCTCCGTCACGCCCCTTGCCGGTGATCACCAGGACCAGCCGGCGGCCGGCGGCCTGGGAGCGCTGGAGAAAGCCCGCCAGCGCCGGCTGCGCCTCGGCCAGGGTGAAGCCGTGCAGGTCGAGACGGGCCTCGGGCGCGCTCTTGCCGCGGGTCAGCCGCTGGTGGGCCTTGCGGTCGATCCGTGGCGGTGCCGGGGGTAGGCTCGCGCGGGGCGTCGTGGACGTCGTCGACGATGCCTGGCGCGCTGCGGTGCTGCTGAACAACTCACCGATCCGGAACGGCTGCAGGCGCCCGGCCGACACCGCCGGGGCCGGCTCAGGAGCCGCGGGCTCAGAGGGTGGCTGCACCGTGGGCGCGGGCTCGACGCGCGTTGGCCGCAGGGGACGGGCACTGTCGGCGACCCGGCGCCAGAGTTCGGCTTCCTCTGGGCGCAGGGGACGCGGCGTGCGGCGGCGGGACATGGGAGGGCCTCAGCGGGCGAGCCAGGCCCCGCACCGCGCCCGGGTCATTCGCCGGTGGCGACGAGCTGCCAGTTGGGATCGTCGGTGCCGAGCGTCCGCGCGAAGGTCCAGGTATCGCGCTGCCGCTTGATCTCGTTGGGATCACCCTCGACGATCTCGCCCGCCGTGTTGCGGACGGCCGATGTCACCTCGGCCTCGAACCGCAGCGTTATCTCGGCCTCTCGGCTGGCGCGATCGACATGCGCGGCGACGATGCGCACGTCGCGCAGGCCGACGAAGCTCGCCTCGACACTCAGGCCCTGACGCTCGCGCTCCTCCACAACTTCCATGAAACTCTCGTAGACGTCGCGCGACAGGAACGGCACCAGCTCGTCCATGTCGCCCTTCTCGAAGGCCATCAGGATCATCTCATAGGCCTGCCGCGCGCCGTGCAGGAAATCGCCCACGCTGAAATCCGGTTCGGCCGACTTGATCTCGGCCAGTGCCTTGGCGGCCGGGCTGTCCTCCGGCACATGGTCGGTGATGTCGGTGTCCGGCCCGCCCTCGATCACCTCGAACTCGGGCCGGCCGAGGCCGGAGGTTTGCGGCGTCCGCTGTTCGTTCACCGGCGGTTTCTCGAAACCTTCCCGAGATCCCAGAACGCTCTTGAGGCGCAGGACGAGGAACACGGCGATCCCTGCAAGGACGAGAAGCTGCAGCACGGCGGAGTCCATCATTACCTCACGGAGGCGGCGCGGCGTTTGGGCCGGGATCGGCTTGGGATCCCGGCTGGCCTGTTCTATGTAAGGTCGATGGCGGGCCGAGTCCACCTCGCTGCGGGCGTGGCACGGGCTAGGACGCGCGCGGGCGCGGAAATGTGCTGCTGCGGACGGGAGATTACCGATGTGGCTCTTTGCCCTGTTCGTTCTCGTTCCCCTCGTGGAGATCGCCCTTTTCATCACCGTGGGCGGGTGGCTGACACTGTGGCCGACGCTGGCCATCGTCGTGGCCACGGCGGTGCTGGGGACAGCCCTGGTGCGACAGCAAGGCGCACGGGTGCTCATGGACGTGCAGCGCGCGCTCGACCAGCTCGGCGACCCGCTCGCTCCGCTTGCCCATGGCGCCTTGATCCTGTTTGCGGGCGCCCTGTTGCTGACCCCGGGCTTCCTGACCGACGGGGTGGGCTTCGCGCTCCTCGTGCCGCGCCTGCGCAGCGGCCTGCTGCACTGGGTCGTGCGGCACCGGGTGCATGTGCATGTCTTCGGCGCGCGGGCCGGCGGACGCCAGGCGCCCGGCCAGCGACGCCGTCCGGCCGACGACGTGATCGACGCAGAGTTCCGCGACCTGACCCCGGGCGAGGGCGAAGACAAGGGCGAGGACAACTCCGACCCGCCGCGGTCCCCGGCAGACC
>PUNI01000068.1 GCA_003551745.1 Paracoccaceae bacterium
GCTCGCGCTCTTCATCGGCTATCACCTGATCATGGGCATCGGTGGCGCCGACATGCCGGTCGTCGTGTCGATGCTCAACAGCTATTCGGGCTGGGCGGCGGCGGCGATCGGTTTCTCGCTCGGCAACGAGCTGCTGATCGTTGTCGGTGCGCTGGTGGGCTCTTCGGGGGCGATCCTCTCCTACATCATGTGCAAGGCCATGAACCGCTCCTTCATCAACGTCATCCTCGGCGGCTTCGGCGGCGCCTCCGGCCCTGCGGCCGAGATCGAGGGCGAGATGATCGCCATCGACGCCGGCGGGGTGGCGGCGGCACTGAACGATGCGGACTCGGTCATCATCGTGCCCGGCTACGGCATGGCCGTGGCCCAGGCCCAGGGTGCGGTCTCCGACCTAACCCGCAAGCTGCGCGCCAAGGGCAAGGAGGTGCGCTTCGCCATCCACCCGGTCGCCGGCCGCCTGCCCGGGCACATGAACGTGCTGCTGGCCGAAGCCAAGGTGCCCTATGACATCGTGCTGGAGATGGACGAGATCAACGAGGATTTCCCCTCGACCGATGTCGCCATCGTCATCGGCTCGAACGACATCGTCAACCCGGCGGCGCAGGACGATCCCAACAGCCCCATCGCCGGCATGCCGGTGCTGGAGGTGTGGAAGGCGAAACAGGTCTTCGTGTCCAAGCGCGGCAAGGGCACCGGCTATTCCGGTATCGAGAACCCGCTGTTCTACAAGGACAACACGCGGATGTTCTATGGCGATGCCAAGGCCAGCCTGGACTCGCTGCTGCCGCTGATCGACTGAGCGATGATCGACTGAGCGTTGGGCCCGCGCCGGCCTGCGGCGCGGGCCGTCCACCGATCGCGCGGATAGCCGCAGGGCATCCGCCACGGCGGCCGGGCGGGCGCTATCGCGCAGCCCGGCCCAGGCAGGCGGTCGGCGGCCGCATTGCGCGCGACGGCGACGCCCGCGTGCAGGGGCTCGAACCTGTGCGCCCGCGAAATCGGCGAGCAGGATGCAGCGCGCTGCATTGGCTTTTGCTGCGCCGCGGCGTAAGGTCGCCGGCACCCGGTCCGGAACACGCCCATGCACCTCGATGACCATCCGTTGCGCTTCATGCTGGCCAACGAGCTGCATGCGCGCCCGTTTCCGGAGGTTTCGGCACCCTGCAACGCGGTCTATCTGGCCATCAAGCCCGAGACCGATGCCGCGCGTCGTGACCGGGCGCGCGACAGGGCGCATCTTCTGGCCTTGCTCGACCGGTTCGGCGGTGCGCATCCGCCGCCCGATGCCACCCATCATTTCGTCGATCTCGGCCGCTTCCGCCTGAAATGGGAGAGCCATACCGAGTTCGTCAGCTACACCGCCTTCCTGCCCGGAACGGGTGAGCGTCCCTTCGATCCGGCGCTGGTCGGCGCCTTCCCGAGCGACTGGCTCGACGATGCACCCGGCGTGCGGCTGACCTCGGCCATCCTGCGGGTCGATCACATCCCCGAGGACGAGGAACGCATCAACCGAGTGCTGGGTGACTGGTTCGTGCAGGAAAGCGTGGCCTGCTCGCGGGTGCCGGATGCCGGCGCGATCATCGCCTCGGACTTCCGGATCGACAGCGCCGGGCACATGCGCATGGCCGTGTTCGTTCCCGCCGGCACGGGCGCGCGCCGCCTCGGCCGGATCGTGCAGAGGCTCTGCGAGATCGAGACCTACAAGTCGCTGTCGATGCTGGGCTTCGCCCGCGCGCGCCAGCTGTCTCCGCAGATCGGCGCGCTCGACACGCGCCTGTCGCATCTGGTGGAAGAGGTGTCGGGCGACGGCAGCCGGCCGGAGGAAACGCTGGGCGCCCTGCTGGGCATCTCGTCGGAGCTGGAGGGGCTGCTGATGCGCTCGTCCTTCCGCTTCTCGGCGACGGAGGCCTATGAGGCGCTGGTGCACGAGCGCATCGAGATCCTGCGCGAGGAGCGGATCTTCGGCCGGCAGACCTTCGCCGAGTTCATGCTGCGCCGCTTCGACCCGGCGATGCGTACGGTCACCGCCACCAACGCCCGGCTCAACAGCCTCGCCGAACGCTCGATGCGGGCGGGTACCCTGCTGTCGACCCGCGTGGATGTCGACCGCTCCGCCCAGAACCAGAAGCTTCTCGAGAGCATGGACCGGCGCGCCGACATGCAGCTTCGCCTGCAGCGCACGGTGGAGGGGCTGTCGGTGGTGGCGATCAGCTATTACGCCGTCGGCCTCGCGGGCAATCTCGCCGAGCCCTTCGCCGAGCCGCTGGGGCTGAGCAAGGCGGCGCTGCTGGCGCTTCTGACGCCGCCGGTCGTGGTGCTGGTCTGGGTCACGGTCCGCCGGATCCGCGAGCGGGTGACAGCACCGCACCGGTGATCGCCCCGCCGAGGCCGATCGCCACCAGCGCCAGCGCGCCGGCGAGCCCCAGCGCCGGGGCGCCCCCCAGACCCGCGCCGATGGTGCATCCCCCGGCGGTGACGCCTCCGAAGCCAATCAGCACGGCGCCGGTCAGATAGCGCGCCATCTGGCCGGGCCCCGAGAAGCCCTCCCACCGGCCGCCGCGGCTGAGGAGCGCGAAGGCGGCGGCGCCGAGGAGCGTGCCGCCCACGAGCCCGGCGCCGAAGGCCGGCGTTACCCCCGTCGCCGCGACCCCCCAGAACAGCGCGTCGCCCCAGGGGCCTGTGTAGGAGAGGCTCTCGAAGGGGATCGGGTCGAAATCATCCGCCAGCAGGAGCCCGGTGCCCACCCAGCCGGCGGGCACCAGAAGGCCGATGGCGATGCCCGCCGCGATCTCGCGCGGGCTCAGCCGGGTCCGCCAGGCGAGCGCCGCGGCCACGACAGCGAGGCCCGCGACCCAGAGCGGTGGCGGGCCGGGCAGGCTGCCCGGCGTGGGCAGCGCCACGCCCGAGAGCGCCAGCCGCGGCGGTGCCAGCAGTCCCCGCATCGTGGCGAGCGCAACCACCGCGAAGATGATCAGCACCACCGCCGCCCGCAGGTTGCCGGCCGCAGCCAGCACCGTCAGCCGCGCCGGGCAGCCGCGGGTCAGCGCCATGCCGATGCCGAACACGAATCCGCCGCCTCCGATCGCCAGCCAGGGCAGGGCGGAGGCGGTGAAGCGATGTCCGTCGAAGGCGATCCAGCCGGCCCAGACCGCGGCCTGCGTGCCCGCCACGGCGGCGGCCAGCGCCACCGCCCACAGCGCCGCCGCCGGCAACCGCTCGCCCCGCCCCCC
>PUNI01000299.1 GCA_003551745.1 Paracoccaceae bacterium
GATAAAGGAAAATCCGGCATGGCATGCAAAGGACAAGCTCTTGCAGAGCGTGCCCGGAGTGGGACCAGTATTGTCTGCTACCCTTATCGGTGAACTGTCTGAACTAGGTGTTTTGAATCGTAAGGAGATAGCTGCTCTTGTGGGCGTCGCTCCGCTTAACAGAGATAGCGGCAGGCATCATGGTCAACGTAGTATCTGGGGAGGACGACCTGGAGTACGCCGATCTCTGTACATGGCAGCTCTCAGCGCAACCCGCTTCAACCCCACGATCAAGGTGTTCTACGAGCGTCTTCTAGCCAATGGCAAGAAGAAGAAGGCGGCCCTCACTGCCTGCATGCACAAGCTGCTCATCATTCTCAACGTCATGGTTAAGCACAACTCTGCCTGGTCTTGCAATCCACCCATCCCATACCGGGTCTGTATCCCTGCTGCCAAGACAGTTGCTGCCAAGACAGTTGCTTAGGATAAGAGGGGGCTAGGGGGAGTTACGAGAGTCACGGCAAGCGTTCAGACTTTAGCAATCAGTCCCCCCTCTTAGGATAAGAGGGGGTTAGGGGGAGTTATGAGGGTGGGGCGGAGACTGAGTGGCCCGCTACACCGCGTTGTAGCCTTCGTCCAGCGCCCGCTCGTTGATCTCGACCAGCTTCGCACCCGCCTTGTGCCCGAGCATCTTCTTCACCGCCCCCTTCACCGCATCCAGCGGCACCACGCCGGTGGCCTTGACTACAGCGCCGAGGGCGACCATGTTGGCCGCCCGTGGGCTGCCCAGCGAGACTGCGATATCGTTCATGGCCACCGCCAGCCCCCTGATATCCTCGCGCTCCACCTTCCGGGAGATGAGCGAGGAGTTGATCACCACCGCCCCCTCCGCCAGCACGGCCTTTTCGAATCTGTCCAGCGAAGGGAGGTTCATGGCAACCAGTGCGCCCGGGTTGTCGACGACCGGCGAGCCGATCGGCTCATCGGATAGGACGACCGTGCAGTTGGCCGTCCCTCCCCTCATCTCGGGCCCGTATGAGGGAAGCCAGGTGACGTGCAGCCCGTGATCGGTGCCCGCCTGGGCGAGGAGCTTTCCTGCCAGGATCACCCCCTGCCCCCCGAATCCTGCAAATACAAATGTGCTGTCCATACTATCCCCTATCAACGAAGTCGCCGAGCGGAAAGGTGTTGACCACCACTTCGGCGAGGTGCTTGTTCGCCTCGAGGGTGCCCATGCGCCAGTTGGTGGGGCAGTTGGTCAGCACCTCCACCAGCGAGTACCCCTTCTCCTCGACCTGGTAACGAAAGGCCTTCTTGATCGCCCGGCCCGCTGCGATCAGCCTCTTCTGGTCGAAGAGCGACTGGCGGGTCACGTAGACCGGGGCGTCGAGCTGGGCCACCATCTCGGCGAAGCGAATGGGGTGCCCGGCAAGCCGGCCGTCTCTGCCTTCGGGACAACTGGTCGCCCACTGGCCAAGCAGTGTCGTGGGGGCCATCTGCCCTCCGGTCATGCCGTAGATCTGGTTGTTTATGAAAACAACGGTGATGTTCTCCCCGCGGTTGGCGGCATGGATCGACTCCGCCGTCCCTATCGCGGCCAGGGCGCCGTCGCCCTGGTAGGTGAAAACTATCAGGTCGGGGTTGACGCGCTTGATGCCGGTGGCTATGGCGCAGGCCCGTCCGTGGGCCGCCTGGGTCCCGTCGCAACGGAACCACTGGTACATGCTCACCGAGCAGCCGACCGGTGCAATGACCACGGTCCGCTCCCTGATGTTCAGTTCATCGATGGCCTGGGCGATCATGCGGGTCACCACTCCGTGGTGGCACCCGGGGCAGTAGCTGAAAGCCGACTCGTTGAGGCTCTCCGGCCGCCCGAATACTCTGACCATGTTCTCCGTGCTAACCGGCATATCGCTTCACCTCCCGCAGGATATCATTGGGGCTCGGCACGAGTCCGCCCAGTTGCCCGTAGAACGGGGTCTCGGCCCGCTCGGCGACCGCCAGACGCACGTCCTCTACCATCTGGCCGGCGTTCATCTCCACCGTGAGGATGGTGCCGACTCGCCTTGACAGCGCGCGCAGCGGCTCGTAGGGGAAGGGCCAGACTGAGATCGGACGCAGCAGCCCCAGCTTGATCCCCTCGCTCCTTGCCATTCTCACCGCCGTTCTCGAGATGCGGGCCATTGAGCCGAAGGCGGCAACGACCACCTCCGCGTCCTCGGTCTTGTATTCCTCGTAGCGAACTTCATTCTTCTCTATCTCGCGGTAACGCTCCTCCCGCCTGACGTCCATCTCGTTGAGTTCCACCGGGTCCAGATAGAAGCTGGTGACCAGGTTGGCCTCGCGGCCCCGGGCACCCGTTATCGCCCATTGCTTGGCCGGCAGAGTAGCCGGGTCGATGGACTCGGGCAGCACCACCGGCTCCATCATCTGTCCCAGCATACCGTCCGCCAGGACCATCACCGGGCCGCGGTACCGGTCGGCCAGTTCGAAGGCCAGCATCACCAGTTCAACTGATTCCGGTATTGTCGACGGGGCCAGGACGATCATGTGGTAGTCGCCGTGTCCTCCGCCCTTGGTCGCCTGGAAGTAGTCGCCCTGGGCAGGGGCGATGTTGCCCAGTCCCGGCCCGCCCCGCACCACGTTGACGACAACGCAGGGCAGGTCGGCACCGGCGATGTATGATATGCCCTCGGTCTTAAGGCTGATGCCCGGACTCGAGGATGAGGTCATGGTGCGCATGCCCGCCGCCGCCGCCCCGTAGCACATGTTGATGGCTGCGATCTCGCTTTCCGCCTGGATAAAGACCCCGCCCGCATTCGGCATGTGGGCCGACATGTACTCCAGCAGCTCATTCTGCGGGGTTATCGGATATCCGAAGTAGGAACGGCAGCCGGCGCAGATGGCCGCCTCGGCCATGGCCTCGTTCCCCGACATCAGTACCTTATCGATCTTCGCCATTGTTCCCTTTTGCAGGTTTCTTGTCCCGGTAAACCTCGATCGCTATGTCGGGACAGGCCTGGGCGCACAGGGCGCAGCCGATGCAGCTCTCGGGATCCTTCATACATGCCACCCGGTCCCCGCTCCGGTTGAGCTCCTCCGACATCTCGAGCACATCCTCGGGGCAGAATACAAGACACAGCCCGCAGCCCTTGCAGCGCTCGTCATCTATTATCACCGTTCCCTTAGGCATGTTCTATCCTACGTTTCTTCTCTCTCCCCCTTCACAACTCCCCTA
>PUNI01000359.1 GCA_003551745.1 Paracoccaceae bacterium
CGGTCAGCCGGCATGACGCAGCTGGCCGGCGTCGGGCAGCGCCTCGTGCAGGGTGAAAACGCTGTCCATCCGGGTCAGACGGATCACCTTTGCAACCGGCGGCGTCAGGCAGGCCAGTTCCAGGCGCCGGTCGGGGCCGAGCAGCTTCATCACCGCCACCAGAGCGCCGAGCCCGCTGCTGTCGAGAAAGCCGACTTCCGAGAGATCCAGAACCAGGCGCCGGTCGCCAGCGGTCGCCGCCTGGCGCATGGCCTCCTTGAAGGCGATGGCGACCGCGGCGTCGATCCGCGCCTCCTCGACCCGGATCATCAGCGCATCGCCGCGCCGCTCGGCCGTCAGCTGCATGCCCGTTCCTCTCGCGCCGGCTGCGTGCAAGGCCGCGGCCCCCGGGCGCCCGCCGGCCATAACGGCGCCCCTTGAACCCGGATCACGCTAGGGTGCATCTGTTACCAAATGGTAAGGAGGGGCGAGACATGCCGGAGGTCATCATCGCGGGCGCCGCCCGCACCCCGATGGGCGGCTTTCAGGGCGCGCTGGCCCCGGTGCGCGCCCCCGAACTCGGTGCGACAGCCATCGCCGCCGCCCTCGCCGATGCCGGGGCCGAGCCCGGAGCGGTGGAGGAACTGCTCATGGGCTGCGTGCTGCCTGCCGGGCAGGGGCAGGCCCCGGCCCGGCAGGCCGGCTTCGGCGCCGGGCTCGGCGAGGCGGTGCCCGCCACGACGCTGAACAAGATGTGCGGCTCTGGCATGAAGGCCGCCATGCTCGCCTTTGATCGGCTGGCGCTCGGCGGGGCTGGGGTCATGGTGGCCGGCGGAATGGAGAGCATGTCGAACGCGCCCTATCTGCTGCCGAAGATGCGCGCCGGCGCCCGCATGGGCCATGCGCAGGCGCTCGATCACATGTTCCTCGACGGGCTGGAGGACGCCTATGATGCCGGCCGGCTGATGGGAACCTTCGCCGAGGATTGCGCGGAAGCCTTCCAGTTCACCCGCGACCAGCAGGACGACTATGCCCTGCGCTCCCTGTCGAGCGCCCTCGAGGCGCAGAACTCAGGCGCCTTTGCTTCCGAGATCGCGCCGGTCTCCGTCATCACGCGCAAGGGCGAGACCCGCGTCGACGGCGACGAGCAGCCGGGGCTCGCGCGCCCGGACAGGATCCCGCATCTGAAGCCCGCCTTCCGCAAGGACGGCACGGTGACCGCGGCCAACGCCTCCTCGATCTCCGACGGTGCCGCGGCGCTGGTGCTGGCCTCCGCCGAGGCGGCCGCTGCTCAGGGGCTGAAGGCGCGCGCCCGGCTCCTCGGCCATGCCAGCCATGCCCAGGCCCCGGCGCAGTTCCCGACCGCGCCGGCGCCGGCCGCCGAGAAGCTGCTCGCGCGCGTCGGCTGGCGGGTCGAGGATGTGGATCTCTGGGAGGTCAACGAGGCCTTCGCCGTGGTGCCGATGGCCTTCATGAAGCTGCTTGGCGTGCCGCGCGAGAAGATGAACGTGAACGGCGGGGCCTGCGCGCTCGGCCATCCGATCGGGGCCTCGGGTGCAAGGATCATGGTGACGCTCCTGAACGCGCTGGAGGCGCGGGGGCTGAAGCGTGGCGTCGCGGCGATCTGCATCGGCGGGGGCGAGGGCACCGCCGTCGCCATCGAGCGGCTCTGAGCGATGGGCCTGCGGGCAGACTGGCCGGCGCTGACCGCGCGCATCCGGGCGCTTGCCGAGGGCGAGAGCGATCCGGTCGCGCTCATGGCCACCCTCGCCTGCGAGATCCATCACGCCGACGAGCGCTTCGACTGGACCGGATTCTACCGGGTCGTGGCGCCCGGCCTTCTGAAGATCGGGCCCTACCAGGGCGGGCACGGCTGCCTGACCATCCCCTTCGAACGCGGCGTCTGCGGCGCTGCGGCGCGCACGGGCGAAGCCCAGCTCGTGCCCGACGTCGAGGCGTTTCCCGGCCACATCGCCTGCGCGGCCTCCACCCGCTCGGAGCTCGTGGTCCCGGTGCGCAATGCCGCGGGCGCACTGCTCGCCGTGCTCGACATCGACAGCGACCGGCCCGACGCCTTCACCGAGGCCGATGCCGCCGCCCTCGAAGCGATCCTTGCGGAATCCTTCGCCATCTGCCCCGACCCGATTGCCAGGCGCTGACTTTACGTAGTTCGCCCTGAACAACTCTGTCATTGATTTCGTGTGGTGAACTTCTCTTCCTTGCGGCTTGGGATTTCGGGGTTTCGTGGGATTCCGGGGGAAGCCCTGCGATTTCGGATGGTGCGATGAAGGCCAGACCCCGGGGTCCTGAACAGGACGATCTGCTGCGCCCGCGGCTCACCGACATGATCGACATGCGCCACGAGCTGGGGAAGTTCAGCCGGATGAGTGGATGCTCCTCGAGGCTGAGCACTCCAGGCGCCTTGCGCGACCGTTATAGCCGAGCGGCGCGGCCTCGAGCTCGACAGTCTCCCAGCCCTCGGCGCCCCAAAGCTCGAAACTGATTTCGATCACCGGCGCCAGAGGCGGCCGCCAGAGCCCCGGCCCAATGACCTGCCAGACCAGCTGCCGCGGCGCGAAGCGGTGCGCCATGCGGCCCTCGAGGCGCTGCCACAGCGGCCCCGGATCGAGCGCCGCCGCGGCCGCTGACAGCCCGGTGACGGCCGGCCAGCTCTGCGGCTCCCCTTCGCGCTGGTCTGTCGTGAGCGCTTCCATGGTCAGACCCTCCACCGCTCCAGCGGGTGCTTAGGGCATCCTCAACCTTGTCGAGAAACCGGGCTACCGATGCCTCCTGCAGGCGTCCGGCCGGCAGGCAAAGCTGACAGTCGGGCGCGCGTGGCGGAACGAGGATGCCGAAATGCGCGTTGTCTTTGTCGGCACAAACGGCAGCGTGGACGCGCAACGGATCGCGGCGGCGCTACAGGATCTTCTTATTGATGGCCACCGCCGCTCGGCCATCATGGCTTCCTGCACGTCGAGGAAAACATTGGGGTCGCGTAAGAGCATTGCCCGTGTTTCGCCCTGTGCGCGCCGTAGTGTCTGGCCTGCGAAGAGACCGCGCGTCGCTTGGGGTTCCAGGAATCTCGTGTTCCGCACGAGCAGGATCACGAGCAGGATGGAGCCGTCCGGTTCCCGCGCGTCCAAGGCCGCCTTGGCCCATTCGCAGGGGCTGAGCCCGGTGTGGACCCCGGCACGGAACAAGTCGACCGCTGCGATGGCCAGCTCGGAACGGCGGTC
>PUNI01000559.1 GCA_003551745.1 Paracoccaceae bacterium
GTTCGGCTTCTCGGTCGCGGGCGGGCGCATCCGTGGCCATGTCGACGGCATCATCGCCGCCGGTCCCGAGGGCTTCGGTCTCGCCGTTCCCGCGCTCTGGGAATGCAAGACCATGAACGCGAAGAACTGGCGCGCCTGCGTCAAGGACGGCGTCACGCAGTCGAAGCCGGTCTACGCCGCCCAGATCGCGCTCTACCAGGCCTACATGGAGGCGACGGTCCCCGGCATCTCGTCCGCGCCCGCGCTGTTCACCGCGATCAACAAGGACACCGCCGAGCTGCACCACGAGCTCGTGCCCTTCGACGCGGCGCTGGCGCAGCGGATGTCGGACCGGGGCGTGCGGATCCTGCAGGCCACCGACGCGGGCGAGCTGCTGCCCCGCGTCGCCCGGAGCCGCGACTTCCACGACTGCCGCTTCTGCCCCTGGGCCGAGCGCTGCTGGAGCCTGCAGCCATGACCGACACCCCGAAGGACCCGCCGATACCGCCCGACACGCCCGAGGATGCCGCCATGTCCCATGATCACGATGACCGTCCCGAGACCCCGGAGCCGCCGAGGGAGAACCTGATCCACTTCAACCCGTGGCGCGACTTCAACGATGCCGCCCCCATGGCGGATGTCTTCGGCGACGAGCCGGACCCCGAGCAGATCGCGCAGTTCATGGAGGTGGTCTTCGGCTATTGCGACGGGCTGATCCCGGTGCGCAGCTTCATCGACAAGGGACAGGGCATCGACGGGCGCCCGCACAACATCTGGATCGAGGCCGCGGAGGGCGTCGCGGGCAAGATGGCCACCTTCGCCACATGGGCCTCGCGCGAGGGCGCGGCCGTCTACGTGATCCCCGGCACCGTCGCCGCCCCCGGCCAGGCGAAGGCCGCCGAGATCCTGCAGATGCAGGCCGTGGTGGTCGACATCGACGCGGGCGACATCGCCGCCAAGCGCGCCCATCTCGAGCGCCATCTCGGCCCGCCCAGCATGGTCGTCGAAAGCGGCGGCACCACCGCCGAGGGCCAGCGCAAGGCGCATGTCTGGTGGAAACTCACCGAGCCCGCCGAGGGCGACGACCTGCGTCGCCTCTGCCGCCTGCGCGCCGACATCGCCGCCAAGGTCGGGGGTGATCTGCATTTCCGCTCGGCCCATCAGCCGATCCGCGTGGCGGGCTCGGTCTACTACAAGAACAACCTCAAGACGCTGGTCCGGATCGTCGCGCTGAACGCGACCCACGAGCGCGACCTCGACGAGTTCATCGAGGCCGTGGCCGACATGCCGCCCGCGCCGGGGGTCAGCCTCGCCCCGGACTTCGCCACGCCCGACAGGCCCCGCGTGGAGGAGGTGCTGGTGACGCCGGTGCGCGAGGGCGGCCAGGACGACTGGTCGCGCTTCGAGGGCGCCTCGGCCGCCATCGGGTACTTCATCCGCATGGTCCACGAGGGCCGCCTGTCGAAGGACGAGGGCTGGGAGGCGATCTGCGGCTACAACGCCGCCATGCTGCGGCCCCAGTGGCCGGTGGAGCGGCTCAAGCGCGAGTCCGAGCGCCTCTGGGCCATCCATGTCGAGAAGCACGGGCCGCCGCTGATCCGGCTCGACAGCGCCGCCCCCGCGCCGAACGAGATGCCGGTCTACAGCCTCGGCGCGCTGCTCGACGACCGCAGCCCCATGCCGGCCGACCTGATCGCGCCGCGGGTGCTCACGCCCGGGGGGCTGCTGGTGCTGGGCGGGGCGCCCAAGGTCGGCAAGAGCGACCTGCTGATCGCCTGGCTCGTGCACATGGCGGCGGGCGTGCCCTTCCTCGGCTTCACCCCGCCGCGGCCGCTGCGGATCTTCTACCTGCAGGCGGAGATCCAGTACCACTACCTGCGCGAGCGCATGCAGCAGGTCACGCTGCCGCCCGGCGTGCTGGCCGCGGCCCGCGACAACCTCGTCGCCACGCCGAAGCTGAAGATGCTGCTCGATGCCGAGGGCAGCGTCCGCGTGGCCGAGGCCATCCGGCGCGCCTTCCCGGCCGAGCCGGTCGACATCCTCTGCATCGACCCGATCCGCAACCTCTTCGACGGCGGGCCCGATGGCGGCGGCGAGAACGACAACGCCGCGATGATGTTCTTCCTGAAGGACCGAGTGGAGGTGCTGCGCGACCACATCGACCCAGATTGCGGCGTGATCCTTGTCCACCACACCAAGAAGCTCTCGAGGCACCAGGTGAAGGAGGACCCCTTCCTGGCGCTCTCCGGCGCCAGCGCGCTTCGGGGCTTCTACACCACCGGACTGATCCTGCACCGCCCCGACGAGGACAGCCCGCAGCGCCGCCTCGAGATCGAGCTGCGCAACGGCCCGGCATTGGCCGCCAAGATCGTCGACAAGGTCAAGGGCGAGTGGGTCGAGATCAACCCCATGAACGAGCGGCTGGTGCGCGCCGAGGTGGGGGCGAAGCACGATGCCGAGCGCATCCGCAAGCAGGATGTCATCCTGGCCATCCTGCTCGACGAGGCCGCCAAGGGGCGCCTCTACACCATCAACCAGTTCGCCGAGGCGTTCGAGAACACGGCAGGCCTCGGGGGAAAGGACACCATCCGCAACCGGATCGGCGTGCAGGCCACCAAGGGCTTCATCAAGTTCCTGCGTGACGGCACACCCTATGGGCTCGGCGCGTCGCGATCCCGCTACGGCTTCCTCTGTGTCGAGGGGATGTTCATTCCGGTGGACGGCGAAGAGGTGGACCCGGACACCGGCGAGGTGTTGCCGGCCAGCGTTCCCGTGCTGCCCACCCACTACAAATCGGCGCAGACCGGCGCGCTGCTCGAGGTCGAGAACCCATCCGTCTGGGTCTACCCGGAGGCGGAGCGGCCATGATCCTTCCCCCAGAGCGCTTCCCGCAGAACTGCGCGCTGGCCAGTTTGGACCAGACTGTGTGTCATTCCGAAACTGCACCGACAGCCGCCCGCAGGATCACGCGGGGCCACGCGGCAGCCAGTTTCGGGCGGTTTCCGAAACTGCCCCAGCAGGATTTCGCGGGAGCCGCCTCCAGCACGCGGAAACCAGTTTCGGCCGGGAGGCATGTTTCGGCAGTCCGAAACTGGAAAAATACCAAGCCTGTCAGTTGCTTGGTCTCTCCAGAGAAGTTGGGTGTGAGAACCACCCCCTACGGGGGTGGGGGAGAACGCCGCAGGCGGGTTCTCCCACGCCCACCCCCAGGGGGTTCGCGCGCGTGGCCTGCCCA
>PUNI01000471.1 GCA_003551745.1 Paracoccaceae bacterium
GCGCCCAGATCCGCGCCGCGCTCGAGCGCAGCGGAGGCAACATGGCCGAGGCGGCGAAGCTGTTGCAGGTCTCGCGCACGACGCTGTGGGAGAAGACCCAGAAGCTCGGTCTGTGAGTCGCTTTTCCAGCGTTCGGATTTCCGAACAATCCAGCGCAGCTGCGTCCGGATTTCCGAACGCAGGAATTAATGCCTTCCGAACATGCATTTGCACGACCCGCTGCCTGCCTGAACGGCACTGCGCGAACGGTATGCCGTCGCATAGCATCGTGTCGGAGCAAGGAAAGCGCCGGCACGTCCGTCGCCGCCCAGCCGGAGGAGCGTCTTGGAGGCCCAGGCCAGCAGCCCGACCGTCGCGCGCCTGCATCTGCGGGCCGACGCCTGCCTGACGGTGCAGCGGCCGCCGCAGGAGGCGGGCGTGCCCTGCTCGGCCTGCTCCGCGGCCTGCCCGGCCGGGGCCATCGCACTCTCCCCTCGCAGTGTCACCGTGGCGGCCGACCGCTGCACCGGCTGCGGTGTCTGCGCGCCCGCCTGTCCTACCGGGGCGCTGGAGGCCGAGGGCTTCGCGCCCGCTCCGGCCCTGGAGTGCGGCCGGGTCGCCGCCGCGGACCGGGTGGCGGGGGCCGGGGTCGTCCCCTGCCTCGGCGGGCTGACCGCGGAGGTCCTGCGCCAAGGGGCCGCGACGGGAATCCGGCTGATCGATCGCGGCTGGTGCGGGGGCTGTCCCGCCTCGGGCGGGCGGGATGCGCCCTGGACCGAGGTTCTGGACGCGGTGCGCGATGAGCTGACCCTGATCGGCCGCGCGGCGGAGGCGCTGTCGGTCGAGGCGCGTCCAATGCCGGTGCAGCGGGCCGCCCCGCCGCCCGCGCCGCCACCGGCCGAACGCCTGTCGCGGCGGGCGCTGTTCGCGCGCATCGCCACGCCCCGGCCCGCCCCGGTGTCCCCGTCGATCCTGTTGCCGGAACAGGTGGAGACGCCCGGACCGCAGGCGCGGCGGGCACAACTGGCGAAGCTCGCCGGCAGCGACGCGCTTCCCGGGGTGCTGTTCCCGAAGGTAACCGTCCCCGCGGGCTGTGCCGAGGCCCCGCGCCTCGCGCGCCTCTGCCCCACGGGCGCACTGCGTCTCGTGGAGACGGCCGAGGCCGAGACCCTGATCTTCGACGCCGCCCGCTGCATCGCCTGCGGCGACTGCACGGCCATCCCGGGCGTCACCCTCGGTCCGGGGCGAGGGCCCCACACCGGCCCCGTCACGCTGAGCCACCGCCCTATGGCGCGCTGCCCGCAGTGCCGGATGCGCTTCGCCCCCCGCCCGGGGCAGGCCCGCTGCGACGGCTGCGCCACGGACACCGACCTTGCCGCCCTGGCCCACGGGCTGATGCGGCGCGCCCCCGCCGGGGGCTGAACCCGAAGACCCTGCGATACGGGAGGAGCGAAAGCATGGACGAGATAAACACCGGGATCAGCCGCCGGAGGTTCCTCGCCGCGACCGGCACCACCGGGGCGGTGGCCACCGCCGTGGCCGTGGGCGTGCCGGGCACCGGCATCGAGACGCGGGCGGCCGAGGCGCAGGCCCGCCGCACGCCCAACACGCGCATCACCAAGAACATCTGCCACCAGTGCCCGGCGCGCTGCGGCATCGACGTCTACACCACCGACGGGCGGGTGCATGCGATCCACGGCAACCCCGACCACCCCATCGCCAACGGCAAGCTCTGCCCCAAGGGCCCGCTGGGCATCTACATCCTCTATGACCCCGACCGCTGGAAGGGCCCGATGCGGCGCACCAACGCGCAGAAGGGCCGCGGCATCGACCCCGGCTTCGTGCCGATCAGCTGGGACGAGGCGCTGGACATGGTGGCCGACCGGCTGAAGGCGCTGCGCGAGGCCGGCGAGAGCCACCGCTTCGCCATGCTTTCGGGCCGCGGCTGGGGCACCACCGACATCGGCATGATGGGCCAGTTCGGCGCCCTCTACGGCACACCGAACGCGAACATCGGGCATTCGTCCATGTGCTCGGACGGCTCGATGAAGGCGCGGCTCTTCACCGACGGCAACGACAGCTACAACGCCCACGACTATCGCAATTGCAACTATCTGATGATGTTCGGCTGCGGATTCCTCGAGGCGTTCCGCCCCTACAACTACAATATGCAGATGTGGGGCTACATGCGCGGCCAGAAATCGCCCCGGACGCGGGTGACGGCCGTGGATGTCCACATGAACACCACGCTGGCGGCCTCCGACCGGGCGCTCTTGATCCGGCCCGGCACCGACGGCGCGCTGGCGCTGGCCATGGCCCATGTGATCCTGACCGAGGGGCTGTGGGAAAAGAGCTTCGTCGGCGACTTCGCCGACCGGCTGAACCATTTCCGCGCCGGCGAGACGGTGGCCGAGGCGGTGATGCCCGACCCTGTCGAGGACCCCGAGACCGGCGAGACGGTCGCTGCCGCCCCCGAAGGCGCGGTGTTCGTGCCGCGCTGGACCCACGGCCTCGTCGACTGGTGGAACGTCGAGCTGAAGGACCGCACGCCGGAATGGGCGGCCGAGATCACCGACATCCCGGCCGAGACCATCCGGACCGTGGCGCGCGAGTTCGGCTCGACCCGGCCGGCCATGGCGATCTTCGAGCGCGGCGCCCATGCGCACACCAACGGCGTCTTCAACGCCATGGCGATCCATGCGCTGAACGGTCTGGTGGGCGCGGTCTTCGCCAAGGGCGGGATGATGTACCAGATGGGCCCGAGCTATGGCGCCCTGCCGGCCAACATGGCCGACTATCGCGACGACTATGCCGAGAACGGGCCGTGGCGGCAGCAGCCGCGCATCGACATGCAGGGCCACCGCGACGGCTATCTGCTCGCGCGCAACATGCAGCAGGAGGTCGGGCCGAACAGCTTGCGCGGTGAGCCCTACAAGCTCGACACGATACTGTTCTACCAGAACAACGCCATCTGGACCGCGCCCAACGGGCAGGTCTGGGAGGAGGCGATGAAGGAGGTGTTCGTCATCGACACCTCGCCCTTCCCCTCCGAGGCGGGGCATTTCGCCGACCTGATCCTGCCCGACCACAGCTATCTGGAGCGCTATCAGGATTGCGGCCCGATGCCGCTGGAGGGTTATCCGCATGCCCATCTGCGGGTGCCGGCCATCGACCCGATCCATGACACCAAATATTTCGGCGACGTGCTGACCGAGA
>PUNI01000595.1 GCA_003551745.1 Paracoccaceae bacterium
CGGCGGCGCTGGCCGCACCGTCGGCCTGGGGCCTCGCCTTGACGAGCGCCCATGGTGCCGCGGCCGGGCTGGCAGCGGCTGCGGGGCTGGTGGCGGCTGTCGCCGGCGGACGCCTTGCCCCCGCCGTCGCTGCCTGGGTGCTGGCGGCGGGGTCCTTCGCCGTCGCGGGGCATGCTGCGAGGGCCGAGCCAGTGGCGCTGATGGCCCCGCTTGTGTTTCTGCACACCGCGGCGCTGATCTTCTGGGCCGGCGCATTGCCGGGGCTGGTGGCGGCGCTCCGCGCGCCGGATGCGTCGGCGCGGATGGCGCAGTTCTCGCGCCTTGCCCTGCCGGCGGTGGCTTTGCTGGCCCTTAGCGGGGCGGCGCTGGCCTGGCGGCAGATCGGGACGCCCGCGGCGCTGACCGGCACCGCCTACGGCCTTCTGTTCCTCGCCAAGATGGCACTGGTGGCCGCGGCCTTGCTGCTCGCCGCCCGCCACCGCTTCCGCCTGACCCCCGCGCTGGCGGCGGCCCCCGCGGCCACCCGGCCCGCCTTCTCCCGCTCGCTTCGGCTCGAGATCGCGGTGATCGTCGCGATCCTCGCGCTCACCGCGGGCTTCCGCGTGACCCCGCCGCCGCGCGCCATGGCCGAGCTGCCCGAGACGCGGGTGGACCTCCACCTCCACGGCCGCGAGGCCATGGCGGACATCGTGTTGATCCCCGGCCGGCCCGGCCCCAACCGGATCGAAATCCAGCCCCTCGACGGCGACTTCCAGCCGTTCACACCGCTGGAGGTGACGCTGTACCTCTCCCGCCCCGCCGAGGGGATCGAGCCCATCGAGCTGCCCGTCGAGCCTGCCGAGGACGGGCTTTGGCGTACGGGCCCCGTCCACCTGCCCCCCGGCGGCGACTGGGACATCGTCGCGGACATCCTGATCACCGACTTCCGCAAGGAGCTGATCGGCGGGACCGTGACGCTCTTGCCCTGACGGCCTCAGAGCGCCTCGAGATAGGCCACGAGGTCGGCGATCTGCTGGTCGGTCGGCTCGGAAGGCTGTCGGATGCGGTCGTGGTGGAAGCGCCACATGGTCCGCACCGCCTCCTCCAGCGTCGCGTAGCGGCCGTCGTGGAACCACGGGCCGGTGTGGCGAACCGCCCAGAGCGAGGGCACCTTCACCTCCACACCCACGACATCGTGGATCGCGGTCGACTCGAGCGCCGGCGGGGTGTGGCAGGTGGCGCAGCCGGCCGACCAGAAGAGCTCCTCGCCGCGCTGCACTGCCTCGGGCGCATCGGCCGTGGGCTCGCCTGCGGCATCGACATAGGGCGTCTCGGGCAGGGAGAGGGACTTGATGTAGGCCGACAGTGCGGCGAGTTGCTCCTCGCTCGGCTCGGGACCCTGCATGCGGTTGACGATGATCCCGCGAATGTTCTGTTCGATGGTCGGCAGGCCTGCCCAGCCCCATTGCGTGCGATGGTGCGCGCCCCACAGCGTCGGCGCCGACCGCCCGCCCTCGGTGCCGTGCGGGACCGAGTCGAGCCCGATATAGGTGTTGTTGGTCGTATGCGCCTCCAGCCCCAAGGCGGGCGGGTGGCAGGTGGCGCAGCTGTACTCGCGGCTCCCCGACAGGTCCACATCATTGAACAGGGTGCGGCCGAGGTCGATCAGCGCCTGATCCGCCGCCACCGGCAGCGGCACAAGCAGCAGGACGGCAAGGCAGATCGGGCGGGCATGGCGTGCGGGCATGGGCGGGCTCTCCTCCAAAAGCTGCGCCAACAATGGCGGTAATAAAATAACCCGCAGATCCCTCAAAGAGTCATGTTCTTTCTGTGCGGCCAAGGGTGGCCTGTCCCCGCCGCCCGTGGGGACTGCCGCGGGCCGGACAATCGCGCCCCCTGCACCCCTGCCGCCGATCCCCGCCGGGCCGCGCATCCCGCCACTGCGGCCCGTCCAACACCGCGACACGGGGCGCTCCGGACCCGCCCCCCCATGGCTTGCGCCGGCGATAGTTACATCATAACAACATGGCGGCCTGACCCGGAGCCTTTCCCATGCCGCTGCGTCACCTGCCCCTGCTGGGGGTGCTGTTCGTGTTCTCCGGGGCGGCGGCGCTGGTCTATCAGGTGCTGTGGGTGCGGGAGCTTGGGCTGCTGTTCGGCTCCACGGCCGAGGCGGCGGCGCTGACCATTGCGATCTTCTTTGCCGGGATCGCGCTGGGGGGCTGGCTGTTCGGGCGGCTGGCGGGTCGGTTGCGGCGCCCGCTTGCGGCGTTCGGCTGGGTCGAGATCGGCGTGGGCCTGACCGCGCTGGGGCATTTCCTGGTGGCGGACGCGTATTTCGCCCTCTACCCGGCGCTGCAGGCCGCGGTGGAGGGCGTGCCCGCGCTGGAAACCGCCGCCAAGGCGCTGGTCGCCGCGACGATCCTCATGCCCCCCGCGGTGCTGATGGGTGGCACGCTGCCGCTGATCGGCCAGCATGTGGTGCGCACGCCCGAGGGGCTGGGGCGGCTGGGCTCGGCGCTCTATGCGCTCAACACCGCCGGAGGGGCGGCGGGCGCGCTGGCCGCCGGCTTTGTTCTGCCGGTCTGGCTGGGGTTTTCCGGGGCCTATCTGCTGGCGGTGGGCACCGACATCGCCGTGGGGCTGGCGGCGCTCGCGCTGGCGCGGCGGGCGGGGCCGGTGGCGGCCACGCCAGACCAGATCGCCGTCCCGGCGGACCCAGCGGCGCCGAGGAGCGCCGTGAGGGCTGCCGATGCGGCCCTACCTCTCCCGCGGGGGCTCTGGGCGATGGCCTTCCTGTCGGGCTTCGCCACACTGGCGGTCGAGGTGATCTGGACCCGCCTCTTCGCGCAGGTGCTGCAGAACTCGGTCTACACCTATGCGCTGGTGCTGACGGTGTTCCTGGCCGCGCTGGCGCTGGGGGCCACGCTCGCCAATGCGCTGGCGCGGCTGGCCCGGCCCGCGCCGGCGGTGGTGTTGGCGGGCCTCCTGCTCGCCTCGGCCGCGGTGGTGGGGGGCACGCCGCATCTGTTCCACCACCTCACCGACGGCCTCTCCTACCTCGGCGGACGGCGCGACTTCGCGGGCTATGTGGCCGAGGTTGCCCGCGTCGCGGCCCTGACCATGCTGATCCCCGGCGCGGTGCTGGGCGCCGTGCTGCCCTACCTCCTGCGCCTGCTGCAAACCACCGGCCGCCCGCCGGGCGAGAC
>PUNI01000236.1 GCA_003551745.1 Paracoccaceae bacterium
CGGTGAACCGTGCTACATCCGCGAGCCGTTCCAGCGGGAGCCGGATTTCGCGGTGACGAGTGTCACCTACAGGATATCGGAACTCGTCACGCAGGGGAGACCGCCGGAATGAGCAGCAAGCCACCTTACTTTGAGCGCGTGCGGTCTCGTGCTGTGCGGCGCTGGAACCAACTGGAGAACGATCCGGAACTGGCCGGCCCCTGGCATCAACTCTTCCGCCAGGTGCAGAACCCACGCCATGTGCTCTCAGAGCTTCTACAGAATGCGGATGATGCAGAAGCCACGGAAGCCGCGGTGGACATTCGTGACGGGGAGTTCATCTTTTCCCACAATGGCGTGGATTTCACCGAGGATCATTTCGCATCGCTGTGCCGTTTTGGGTATTCCAACAAGCGTTCGCTGCACACGATCGGGTTCCGCGGCATTGGCTTCAAGAGTACCTTCAGTCTGGGTGATGAGGTGCAGCTTTGCACGCCCACGCTTGCGGTACGGTTCCGGCGCGAGCGCTTCACTGAACCTCAGTGGATCGAGAACCTTCAGCAACGTCCGCGCCTTACGGAGATCTGTGTTCCGATTAAGGATGAACACCGCGAGCATGAACTGCACTCAAACTTGGATGAATGGCTGAACAGCCCCATTTCGCTGCTCTTTTTCCACCACCTGCGCCGCCTGCGCATCCGCAACCGGGACCTGTGCTGGATATCCAGGGGGGGCGGTCCCGTACCCGAGTCCGAGTGGGTGACCCTCGGTGAGACGACGGACAGCCCGTGTCTTCTGATTCGCTCCCCGGCAGAACCATTCCCTGAAGATGCTCTCGAGGAGATCAGACAGGAGCGTGCGCTATCACTGGAGGAAGGAACGACCTTTCCTCCCTGTCGACTCGATATCGTAGTGGGCACTGAAGGCCGTCTGTTTGTCATCCTGCCAACCGGCGTCAGAACCGCGCTTCCGTTTGCGTGCAACGCTCCGTTTGTTCAGGACCCGGCGCGGGTGAAGATCAAGGACCCAGAGACCTCCCCCACCAATCGCTGGCTCTTGCGTCGTGCAGGCGAGCTTGCAGCCTCCGCTATGCTTGCGTGGCTCGACAACCATTCGCTCACAACGGCAGAGCGTGCTGGGGCGTATGCTCTGTTGCCGGACGTGGACAAGAAGGACACAACGCTTGAGGGAACGTGCAGCACGCGTGTGAAAGAGGCGGTTGAAAACGGTATTCGTGATTCAGCGTTTCTGCTGTCGGAATCGGGGGGTCTCGCAACCTGGGGCGACTGCATCGCGGTACCGTCGGTGCTCCTTGATATCTGGACGCCCCGCCAGGTATCGACGACCTTCAGCCAGAGTAGGCGCCCATTGCTCTCGAGGGAGGTGACTGTCCCTGACCGTGCGAAACTGGGCCGTTGGGAATGCATCAAGACCCTGGAACGAGCGCAAGTGATTTCGATCCTCACCAGCGTCTCTCCTCCGAAGCCCGAAAGCTGGAGGCAGTTGCTGTTACTCTGGGCGTTTTTATCCGAGGATCTTACGAAATACCGTCACCACCACAGCCGGATTGCCGTTCGCATTGTCCCGGTGCAGGGCAAGGACCATCTGCTGGCAGCGCAGGATGTGGTTCGACTGGGCGACAAGCGGCTCCTGCACTCTCAGGATGACTGGGAGTTTCTGGCAGCCTGGTTGCTGGTCATGAACCCAAACTGGCCCCGCTTTCTTACCGAACAGCGCCGCAGAGCAGAAGAGATCAATGATGATGTGCTGGGCGAGCAGACCGAGCAGGCGTATGCGATGCTCAAGGCACTGGGGCTGGCGGAGGCCAGCGACGTCAGCCAGGTCATCGCACAGGTAGCGGAGGAATGTTTTGCTCAGCCCGATACCGATATCCGGGCTGCTGTACGTTTGGCCCAGGTCGCAGCAGCCTTGGATGGTTCGGTGCCCGATTCCTTTCGATTCGCCAACCGCCGTGGCGGCTTACGGCCGGCGAGCGAACGACTCGTGGTCGACCTTCACGGTGATCTTGACCTGTTCGTTCCCGACGAATGGTATGATGCCTGCGTACTTCACGATGAGTATGGCCGGTTCCACTCCTGCACCGAACAGGAATGGTTCGACTGGGTTCGGTCAGAACGAAGCAGGCTGTTCACGTTCGTGCCACTTTCACGCAACCAGGAGCGACTGTACGGTATCAGGGCAGTCGAAGAGAAGCTTCGCGAGCGTGGGATCGACAAAACACCGCAGACTCCGTATGCATCTTTCCATTATCAACTGATTGACTGGGACTTTCCCGCAGAGCACTGGACATACTGGCAGCAGTCCGCTGCGCAGTTGCCAGAGTTCTGGTGCCGGCTCGTGAACCGTCTGGTCCAGGAGCCGACGCACGCATGGGCCGGACGCGTCGAAGCCCACATCGACCAGGTTGCAGCGCGAGGTCGTGGTGCGGGCAACAGCGCCAATGCAGCGTCCGGCATCCCGGCAGCCTGGATCATGAAGTTACGCGATCTGCCGTGCCTTCAAGATACGCGGGGACGTTATCGCCATCCCGCTGAGTTGCTACGGCGGACCCCGCACACGGAAGCGCTGCTGGATGTTGAGCCCTTCGTTGGTGCCGAGCTTGACGTGGAAGCCACGCGGCCGCTGCTGATCGCGCTGGGCGTCCGCGACACGCCGACGGGGCCAAGCCGTCTGCTCGATCGGCTTCGTGCCCTGAGCACAGCCGAGACGCCTCCGGTCCTCGAGATCGAGAAATGGTATCATCGTCTGGATGAGATCGCATGCCGCTGTTCCACGGAAGAGCTTGACGCGATCCGTCAAGCCTTCCACAAGGAAAAACTGATTCTCACCGACGCCGGGGAGTGGAGCACGGCATCCGGCGTGTTTCTTGCCCGGGAAGAGCATGATGTTCCGGACGCGGCATTGGTTCACCCATCGGTATCTCATCTGGCCCTGTGGCACAGAATCGGCGTAGCCGATCGCCCCACGGCCGATCTTGCAATGGCGTGGCTGGCTACGCTTGAAACCCGGCGACGGCTCAGCGCCGATGAGGCGCGACGGGTCCGGGCGCTGCTGCGCCGGTACCCTGAACGTGTATGGAGCGAATGTGCCCATTGGGTGAACATCGATGATGAATGGCTGCCGGTCGATGAACTTAGTTACGCCGTCAGCATGCATTCGCTTACAGGCTGGAAGCATTTGTTCAAGCC
>PUNI01000200.1 GCA_003551745.1 Paracoccaceae bacterium
CATCCACCCACAGGTAGACAACTTCCAGTCCGTCCAGGCTGCGCCTGTTCCACTCTTCCCACTCCAACTGCCATCGCTCCTTAAGACGAGCTACCGTGGTGGCCGACACAGGCGCCTCTTCACCCAAGAGACCCTTCAGGGCAAGGTCAAAGTCCCCCAGTGCAAGCCCATGAAGGTAGAGTTGAGGCATGAGCTCACTCACCCCCTTGCTCCTCCTGGCAAAGAGGGGTAGTATCCGGCTCTCGAAACGTTCCTCCAAACCTCGCACCCTGGGTCGCCTAACCCTGATCGTCCCAGCTCCTAATGTCAGGCACCGTCCATTGCCATAGCCATTCCGGTAGACCGGCGGGCTATCAACCGCCTTACGTCGCTCCGATTTCTTACGTCCCACCAGCTCGGTGACCTCCTCCTCCAGTAGAGACTGAACGAACTCCTGTACCTTCCTGCGTGCCCATTCTTCCAGGTTGTCCCAGACGACCCTTGACGTCTGGCCCTCTGCTATGCTTTGCTTTCCCATAGCGGCGATAAGTACCTCCTTCTTGTTTTCGCTAACAGAAAGAGTACTCGTTGCCGCTAACTATTTCCACACTTTTTGAGTTTACCCCTATCTCAACTCTCTCTTGAGTCTCTCCCTCGCCTCAAAGAACTGGCTGCTGTATTTGGCCTCATGCTGTGCAAGGAAATCCTGCCACTGCGGAAGCTGTCGTATAGCCTCATCAACTGTCAGTTGAACTAGCGCAGTTCGCTGCCCCTGCTGAACCTGTTTTGCCCTGAGTTGCGGGTTCCTCTCCACCTCGACTCGGATCGCACTGTAGGCTTGTTCGACCTCCGACTTACGCCTCCGCTGCAGATCATCCATGAGATCGAGGTTCGCCTCAAGTGCAGGGGTGTTCTGATCATCCTTGAGTGTCTCGATGCCCAGGATCACCTCCCTCCTCTTCTGCAGTTCCGCCGGAGTAGTCTCAGAACTGAGTGAATCTATGAGTCTGCTCTGCGCCTCCCTCAGGAGAGACGGCCTGGCCTCTTCCTTCAGCCTCCTCCACAATCCGTCGGAGTCGATCCTATCCTGGTAGAATTCCGAGAGCAGACTCTCAGCCTTCTCCGAGTCAGCAATCCGCGCTCTCTCTTCGCCGGTCAACTCACCGATTCTTGCCAGTCTCTCTCTGGCGATCGGTGAGAGATTTGTCTCCCAATCTGTCATTGGTGTACCCCCTTTCCCTGCCGATGCTGCGCAGCAGAACTCACACAGTACTGCGGGCACATCATCAAAGCAAGAGCATATATAGTATATAATAAAGGCGCGTCGGCGGTAGACATGGGAATCAGGCTGTATCAGGAACCTCCACTTGAAAACCCGGTTCTGGTAGCAAGTTGGCCGGGAATCGGGAACATTGGCGTGATCGCCGTCGATAGTCTTAGAGACACACTGGGGGCAGAGGAGTTCGGCGAACTGGAGCCCTACGACTTCTTCTACCCCAAACGAGCTCTCATCCGAGACCGCGTGTTAGAATGCCTCGAGTTTCCCGGATCAAAGCTGCATTTTGCGAGAACAGCGGCGGAGGATGTGATACTCTTCATCGGAGAGGAGCAACCCACCGAGGGAGGAAGGCTCTATGCCGAGGGCAGGAAAGCCTATCATATGGCCAACCTTGTTCTCGATGTAGCGGATAGATTCCGCTGTCGCCGGATCTACACATCGGGAGCAGCCGTCGCGTTGACACACCACACTGCAGAGTCGAGGGTCTGGGCTGTGCCCAACAGTGCAGCGCTGATTCGGGAAGTCAGCGCGTACGAGAACACCGTGCTCATGACCGACATAGAAGGAAGGAGCGGACAGGGGCAGATAACAGGCATGAACGGACTCCTGCTGGGAGCGGCGAGAAGACGCGGGGTTGATGCCATCTGCCTGATGGGTGAGATACCTGTCTATCTTCAGGGGCTGCCACTGTCATACCCCAGAGCGTCAAGGTCGGTCGTGCGGGTTCTCAGTCGCGCGCTGAATGTGGAGGCCGGCCTCGAAAAACTGGACGAAATGGACAGAAGAGTTCAGCAGAACATCGAGGAGTTCTACAGACAGATTCCCGGAGAGATAAGGATGCAGCTGGACAGGCTCAAACACACAGAGCATGACGAGCCAAGTGAGGCCGGGCCGATCACCGAAGAAGAGGAGCAGAGGATAGTCGAGGGTGTTCAGAGGTTTCTCAAGAAAGAAGGCGGAGGAGCATAGCGTGGCATCCCCGGCCAGAGTGTATGAAGATCCAGGACTACCCAGATCCTCCCTGGTGGTGGGCTGGAACGATGACGCCGCGGATCTGGGAGGGAGCGTGACCTCCCGCCTGGTGGACAGGCTGCAAGGGCGTGAGTTCGCCGATATCGATCCGCAGGGATTCTTCTCACTGAGCGGTGTCAGCGTGGAACGCGATATCGCCCGGTTTCCCGATAGCACCTTCTACGTGAGCCGGCAACAGGAGCTTGTGGTTCTCAAGAGTGACTCGCCGCATAACGAGTGGTACAGATTTCTGACCTGCGTTCTAGACATCGCTGAGCACCAATGCAAGGTGGCCATGCTCTATCTCCTCGGTGCCATGATCAGTCTGAGCGCGCACACTACGCCCCGGCAACTGTTCGCGGTCTTCAGTTCCCACGAAGCCAGGGATGACTTCAACCCCCAGGGCATTGTCGCTGACATGGACTATCAGACTCCACCCGGCGAGAGACCGACACTGAACTCCTATCTGTTGTGGGCCGCGAAGGAGAGGGGTATCCCTGGTGTCAGCCTTTGGGTTACCATCCCTTTCTACCTGGCAGGCGCACGTGATGCTCAAGCTCAGAAGAAGGTGCTGACCCTTCTGGATGAGAAGCTGCGACTTGGGTTGGGTTTCGAGGACCTGGACGGTGAGATCAGAAGGCAGAACCACCAACTCGCTGAGGCAAGGTCTCGCTTTCCCGACGTGGATGAGTACATAGGCAGATTGGAGAGCAACCTGATTCTGACTAACGAGGAAAGGGGAGAACTGCTCAAGAAGGTTGAGCACTGCCTGAGAGAAGGAGCCTGAGGCTCTGCTTGAGCGGAAAGGAATCTCAATATGTTAGCCAAGGTTAAGAGCGCAGCCGTAGTCGGTCTCGATGGTGCCGTGGTGGAGGTAGAGGTGGATATATCGCCCGGCTTACCTTCCTTCAC
>PUNI01000141.1 GCA_003551745.1 Paracoccaceae bacterium
ACCACCGGCATGACCCAGCGCATCGTCGCCGACTGGCGGGCGGTGCCGCGGGCCTCGGACCTCAAGCCCGAGATCATCGTGATGGACCCGGAAACCGGCGAGCCGGTGCGCAACGACCTCGGCAACCCGGTGACCTATCCGATGTCGGTCGACGCCATCCTCTCGGTCGAGGACGGCGCCGAGGTGCGTCCGGGCGACGTGGTCGCGCGGATCCCGCGCGAGGGCGCGCGCACCAAGGACATCACTGGCGGTCTGCCGCGGGTGGCGGAGCTGTTCGAGGCGCGCCGGCCCAAGGATCACGCCATCATCGCAGAGATCGACGGGCATGTGCGCTTCGGCAAGGACTACAAGAACAAGCGCCGCATCACCATCGAGCCCACCGACGACAGCCTGCAGCCGGTGGAATACATGGTGCCCAAGGGCAAGCACATCCCGGTGCAGGAAGGCGACTTCGTCCAGAAGGGCGACTACGTCATGGACGGCAACCCGGCCCCGCACGACATCCTGCGGATCATGGGTATCGAGGCGCTTGCCAACTATCTGATCAACGAGGTGCAGGACGTCTATCGCCTGCAGGGCGTGAAGATCAGCGACAAGCACATCGAGGTGATCGTCCGCCAGATGCTGCAGAAGTGGGAGATCCTCGACAGCGGCGAGACGACGCTGCTGAAGGGCGAGACTGTCGACAAGTTCGAGTTCGACGAGGTCAACGAGCGGGCGCTCGCGGAAGGGCGCAAGCCCGCGCAGGGCGAGCCGATCCTGCTCGGCATCACCAAGGCCAGCCTGCAGACGCGCAGCTTCATCTCCGCGGCGTCCTTCCAGGAGACGACGCGCGTGCTCACCGAGGCCTCGGTGCAGGGCAAGCGCGACAAGCTCGTCGGCCTGAAGGAGAACGTGATCGTCGGCCGGCTGATCCCCGCCGGCACCGGAGGCACGATGAGCCGCGTGAAGCGGATCGCCTCCGAGCGCGACCAGAAGGTGATCGAGGCGCGCCGCGCCGAGGCACAGGCCGCGCTGGAGGCTCCCGACGCGTCGGCGGATACCGGGATCTGGGCCGAGGCCGGGTCCGAACTGATGGTGGACACGCCGGAAAGCCGCGACTGATCCCGCACGGATCGCTGCGCCCGCCCCGGAGACCGGGGCGGGCGTTTTCTTGCCCGGGCTGTCCCGGCTTCAGGGTTCGCGGGGCGGTCCGATGAGCGACAACCTGCGCGGGGCGCTGATGATGATGGCCGCGATGGCGGCCTTCACCCTCAACGACTCGCTGATGAAGCTCCTCTCGGGCGAACTGCCGCTCTTCCAGGCGATGTTCCTGCGCGGGCTCGGCACCACGGTCTTCTTCCTGGCCCTGGCCTGGCGCATGGGGGCGCTGCGCCTGCCGGACGACCCGCGCGACCTGTGGCTGGTGCTGTTGCGGACCGCGGGCGAGGTCGGCGCGGCCTTCTTCTTCCTGACGGCGCTCTTCAACATGCCGCTCGCCAACGCCACCGCGATCCTGCAGTCGCTGCCGCTCGCGGTCACGGTCGCCGGGGCGCTGTTTCTCGGCGAGCGGGTCGGGGTGCGGCGGTTCTCGGCGGTGGCGGTGGGGCTGGTCGGCGTGCTTCTGATCGTGCGCCCCGGCGCCGAGGGCTTCACCGTCTACTCGCTCTATGCCCTTGCGGCCGTGCTCTGCGTGACCCTGCGCGACATTGCGACGCGCAAGCTCTCGCCGGGCGTGCCCTCGGTCACGGTGGCGCTGGCCGCCTCGCTGGGGGTGACCGTGCTCAGCGCCGCGGGGGCCGGCGTGGCGGGCGGCTGGGTCGCGCCGCCGGCGTCTGCGGTCCTGTGGCTGGGCGGAGCGACGGTGTTCCTGATCGGAGGCTATCTGTTGAGCGTGCTGACCATGCGCCGCGGCGAGGTGAGCTTCGTCGCGCCCTTCCGCTATACCGGGCTCCTCTGGGCGCTGCTGCTGGGCTGGCTCGTGTTCGGTGACTGGCCGGATTCGCTCACGCTTCTGGGAGCGGCGATCGTGGTGGCCACGGGCAGCTTCACGCTCTGGCGGTCGGGCCGCAAGGGGGCCGTCGCAGCCGCCACCCAGCCGCGCGGCTGAGGCGCCTGTGCCGCGCCGGGGTGCTGTTGACATCCCCGCGCGACTCTGCCTATACGGCGCGCACTCGCAGCCGGGCCGCCAGGCCTGCGTCGCGTCAACGGACATGAGTGGTCACGATCCGGGCGGGTTGCGCCCCGATCCTCTGGAAATCCACCGCGTCGTTCCCGCAGGACGGGAACGGGGGCGGTATTGGCGTTTGCCGTCGCCGGGCGGCGCCGCATCGAAGACAGGGCCGCGCGGGGGCGTGGCGCACAGGACGGTTCAAAGGACGGGGAACCCGGAATGCCGACGATCCAGCAGCTGATCCGCAAGCCGCGGCAGCCCAAAGTGAAGCGCTCGAAGTCGCTTCACCTCGAGCAGTGCCCGCAGAAGCGGGGCGTGTGCACGCGCGTCTACACCACCACGCCGAAGAAGCCGAACTCGGCGATGCGGAAGGTGGCCAAGGTGCGGCTGACCAATGGCTACGAGGTGATCAGCTACATCCCCGGCGAGAAGCACAACCTGCAGGAGCACTCGGTGGTGCTGATCCGCGGCGGCCGGGTGAAGGACCTTCCCGGCGTGCGCTATCACATCCTGCGCGGCGTGCTGGACACCCAGGGCGTGAAGGACCGCCGTCAGCGGCGGTCGAAATACGGCGCCAAGCGGCCCAAGTAAGGAGAAGCCAAGATGTCGCGTCGTCACGCTGCCGAGAAGCGCGAAATTCTGCCCGATGCCAAATACGGCGACCGGGTGCTGACCAAGTTCATGAACAACCTGATGGTCGACGGCAAGAAGTCGGTCGCGGAAGGCATCGTCTACAACGCGCTCGACCGCGTCCAGGGTCGCGTGCGCCGCGAGCCCGTCGAGATCTTCCACGAGGCGCTCGAGAACGTGAAGCCCGCCGTCGAGGTGCGCTCGCGCCGGGTCGGTGGCGCCACCTATCAGGTGCCCGTCGAGGTGCGCCCCGAACGCCGCGAGGCGCTGGCGATCCGCTGGCTGATCATCGCCGCGCGCAAGCGCAACGAGAACACGATGGAAGAGCGTCTCGCCGCTGAGCTGATCGACGCGGTGAACTCGCGCGGGTCGGCTGTGAAGAAGCGCGAAGACA
>PUNI01000196.1 GCA_003551745.1 Paracoccaceae bacterium
CACAGAGGAGACATGTCCATGCAGTATTCCAGACGCAACCTGATGGTGATAGCGGCCGGCGGCGCCCTCGGCGGCGCATTGCTGCCTTTCGTCGCGCCGCAAGCCGCGCGGGCCGACACGGCGGAGGCCGTGCTCGACCGTTTCACCGGCGGGGCGACGCCGGCGGCCGGCGATCTGCGCCTTGTCGCGCCGGAGATCGCCGAGAACGGAAACGCGGTGTCGATCGAGATCGAGGCGCCCGGCGCCGTCGCGGTGCTGCTGGTGGCACCGCGCAACCCGGCGCCCGAGGTGCTGACATGGCAACCCGGCGCGCTCTCCACCGGCCGGCTGGTCACCCGTATCCGCATGGCCGAGACGCAGGAGCTGATCGCGGTGGCGCGCATGGACGACGGGGCCTTCGTCGAAGCGCGGGCCCGCGTTCAGGTCACTGTCGGCGGCTGCACCGTCTGAAGCGGAGGATCCCCCATGTCGAATGTGCGCACCCGCGTCCGCGTCCCCGCCACCGCCGCTCCGGGCGAGACCATCCTGATCCGCACCGTGGCCACCCATCCGATGCAGTCCGGCCTGATGCCGGCGCCGGACGGCAGCGCGGTGGAGCGCAATCTGATCGAGAGCTTTTCCTGCACCTTCAATGGCGAGACGGTGCTGGAGGTGGATCTCGGCCCCGGCGTGTCGGTCGATCCGTTCCTCGAGTTCGAGGCGGTGGTGCCCGAGTCAGGCCAGTTCACCTTCACCTGGGTGGAGACCGACGGCACCACCCACACCGAAACCGCCGACATCACCGTCGGCTGACACCGTCGGTTGACCCGGCCTGGCCGGTCAAAAAGAACCGCGGTGCGCCGCGAAAGCCGCATACGGGATATCGGTTTCTTCCGGCCGCCGGTTCGGAACGTGGTTGTGCTCCGAAGCCGTGCGACGGAACAGCTTCCCGCCCGGCCGGGCCTCGGGGTAGGGCCGTGCGGTTTGCAGGCGGGTGGCGGGCCGTTACATCGCCGGAACGGCCGGGCTGTGGGGGCTTTCGTGCGGCGACTGCGTCTGTCTTTCGGGGTGGTTCTGGCGGGCCTCTGGGGCGCCGCCGGGGCGGCGTCCGCGATGGAAGCCGGCACCGGTGATCCGGTGCGCGGCGGCGAGCTCTGGGCGCAGCAGTGTGCGATGTGCCATGCCCTGTCGCCCGCCGCCGAGGAAGGGCTTGGCCCGCATCTGGCCGATCTGATCGGCCGGCCGGTGGCCGGCGTCGAAGGCTATGCGGGGTATTCCGAGGCGCTGCGCGCGCTGGCCGGGCAGGGCGCGGTTTGGGACGTCGAGCGCCTGCGGGCCTTCCTGCGCGCGCCCTACCGCGAGGTGCCGGGCACGCGGATGGGATTCGGCGGCCTCGACAGCGCGTCCGACACCGACCATCTGATCGCCTTTCTCACCGAGGCAGGCCCGGACGCGTCGACGGCAGAGTCCGGTTTCCGGGTGCCGCGCGAGGTGCTGGCGATCGAGGGCGAGACCGACTGGGGCGAGTTCCTCGCCGCGGAATGCAGCACCTGCCACCGCCGCGACGGCAGCGCCGACGGCATCCCGGCGATCACCGGCTGGGACACGCGCAGTTTCGTGACGGTGATGCACGCCTATCGCGAGAAGGTGCGCCCCAATCCGACCATGCAGACCATCGCCGCGCGGCTCTCCGACGAGGAGATCGCCGCGCTGGCGGCCTATTTCGCAACGCTGGAGCGGGCGCCGCACTGAGCCCCGGCCGAGACAGAGGAGCAGGACGATGACGGTAAGACGACGCGCGGTTCTGGGCGGGCTTGCGGCCGGTGCCGGCCTGCTGGCGGCGCCGGCGGCGCTGGGGCAGGGCCGCCCGCAGGTGGTCGTGGTGGGCGGCGGATCGGGCGGGGCGACCGCGGCGCGCTATCTCGCGATGCAGTCCAACGGCGCGCTCGACGTGACGCTGGTGGAGCCCTCGCGGCGCTACTACACCTGCTATTTCTCCAACCTCTATCTGGGCGGCTTCTGGCCCTTCGAGGATCTCGCCCATTCCTACGCCGCGCTCGCCAGCCGGCACGGGATCAACGTGCTCCACGACTGGGCGATCGGGGTGGACCGCGACGCGCGCACCGTCACGCTGGCCGGCGGCGCCACGCTTCCCTACGACCGGCTGGTGCTGTCGCCGGGGATCGATTTCGTCGAGGGCTCGGTGCCCGGCTGGGACATCGCGGCCCATGGGCGGATGCCGCACGCCTACAAGCCCGGCACCCAGACGGCGCTTCTGCGCGCCCAGGTCGAGGCCATGCCCGAGGGCGGCGTCTACGCCATGGTCGCACCGCCGAACCCCTATCGCTGCCCGCCCGGCCCCTACGAGCGGATCTCGATGGTCGCCCATGTGCTGAGCGAGCAGAACCCCACCGCCAAGATCCTGATCGCCGACCCGAAGGAGAGCTTCTCGAAGCAGGCGCTGTTCGAGGAGGGCTGGAACCGCCACTATCCCGGCATGATCGAGCGCGTCGGCCCCGATTTCGGCGGCGATGTGGTCGAGGTGGATCCGGAGGCGATGACGCTGGCCATCGACGGCGTCGTCGAGCAGGTGGACGTGTGCAACGTGATCCCGGCCCAGAAGGCGGGCCGCATCGCCGAACTCGCGGGGCTCACCGACGCGGCCGGCTGGGTGCCGATCGATGCCTTCACCATGAAGTCGCAGGCCGACCCGGAGATCTTCGTGCTCGGCGACGCCAGCATTGCCGGCGACATGCCGAAATCGGGCTTCTCCGCCAACAGCCAGGCGAAGGTCGCCGTCAATGTGATCCGGCACGAGCTGCTCGACAGCCGGCTCTTCCCGGCGCGCTATGCCAACACCTGCTGGTCGCTGATCGCCACCGAGGACGGGGTGAAGGTGGGCGCCTCCTACGAGCCCACCGAGGAGAGGATCGCCACCGTCGACAGCTTCATCAGCCAGACCGGCGAGAGCGCCGAGCTGCGCGCCGAGACGTTCCGCGAATCCATCGGCTGGTACAACGGCATCGTCGCCGACATGTTCACCTGAGGAACGAATCGCAACCGGCGCCAGAACCGCGTCAAGCGGGGCGCCGGTTGCCAACACGGGCCGGGCAGGTGCCTGTCAGCTTGCGCCGCCCGGCCCGCATCACGCGCACCGCTCACGCGCATGACATGGCAATCGCCGGCC
>PUNI01000617.1 GCA_003551745.1 Paracoccaceae bacterium
CCCACCCGCGCGCGCCGAGCAGGCCGCCCCGGCGCCGTCATGCGGCCCGTCTGCGGCGCCAGGACCACTCGGTCAGCAGCGACAGCGCCAGCGAGGCGAGGATGCAGCCGGTGAAGAGCCACAGCCCCCAGAGGACCTCGACCCGGCCGATGCCGAGCCCCTTGAAGGCCACGATCCACACCGCGATCAGGAACACATCCGCCATCGCCAGCCGACCCACGAAGAACAGCGCGCCCAGGAGCCGCGGCGAGAGCCTGCGGAAATGCACCAGCGCCAGCCCCAGCACCTTCACCGTCGGTGCGACGATGGCGAAGAAGGTCACCAGCAGGGCCAGCCCCGGATCGTCGGCCCAGAGCGCCTGCAGGCCGGAGATCACGCTGACCTCGCGCTCGGCGCCCCAGCGCCAGAGCTGCACCGTCATCAGCGGCGCGAACCAGGCCACCGGAAACAGCCCCACCAGCGCGAGATTGGCAAGCGCCAGCGCCCAGGGCACCCGGCCCTTCACCGGACCGCGGCGATCGGGCCCTCGGCCCGGCCATGGATGAACTGCTGGAGATAGGGGTCGGACGCCGCGTCCATCTCGGCCACCGGCCCCTGCCAGCGGATGCGTCCCGCGTGCAGCATCGCCACACGGGTGGCGATGGCGCGCACGCTCGACATGTCGTGGGTGATGGTGACCGCCGTCGCCCCCATCTCGGTGACGATCTCGCGGATGAGATCGTTGATCACCCCGGCCATGATCGGATCGAGCCCCGTGGTGGGCTCGTCGAAGAAGATCACCGCCGGGTCGGTGGCGATGGCCCGGGCGAGGCTCGCACGCTTCTGCATGCCGCCCGAGAGCTGGGCGGGGTAGAGGTCGGCGGTCTCGGGCTGCAGCCCGACCCGGCGCAGTTTCTCCAGCGCCACCGCGCGGGCCTCGGCCCGCGGCCGGCGGGACGGGCCGCGCAGCAGCCGGAACGCCACGTTCTGCCAGACCGGCAGGCTGTCGAAGAGCGCGCCGCCCTGAAAGAGCATCCCGAACCGCGCGAGGAAGGCGGCGCGGCTGGCGCCTGTGGCCTCGCGCCCGTCGAAGAGGATCCGCCCGGCGTCGGGCCGTTCCAGCCCGAGGATGCATTTCAGCAGCACCGACTTGCCGGTGCCCGAGCCGCCGATCACGACGAGGCTCTCGCCGGTCTCGACGGTCAGGTCGAGCCCGCGCAGCACCGGGGCCGCGCCGAAGCTCTTGGTGACGCCCTCGAGCCGGATCATGCGCGGAAGAAGAGTTCGGTGAGCAGGTAGTTGGCGGCGAGGATCAGCACCGCCGCCGACACCACCGCCGCCCGCGTCGCCCGGCCCACCCCGCGGGCACCACGGCCCGAGGTCATGCCGTGGTAGCAGCCCATCAGCGCGATCAGGAAGCCGAAGGCCGCGCCCTTCACGAGCCCCGACAGCACGTCCCAGCGTTCCAGGAAATCGGCGGTGTTCTGGATGTAGACGGTGGCGTCGAAGCCCAGCCGCGAGATGCCCACGAGCCAGCCGCCGGCAATGCCGATGGCGTCGCCCACCGCCACCAGCAGCGGCAGCGCCAGCGTGGCGGCCAGCACCCGCGGCACGGCGAGATAGCGGATCGGGTCGGTGGAGAGCGTGACCAGGGCGTCGATCTGCTCGGTCACCTTCATGGTGCCGATCTCGGCGGCGATCGAGGAGGCGACGCGGGCCGCCACCATCAGCCCGGCCATGACCGGGCCGAGCTCGCGGGTGATGCCGATCGCCACGATCGAGGGCACCACGGCTTCCGCATTGAACCGCGCGCCGCCGGCATAGATCTGCAGCGCCAGCGCCCCGCCGGTGAAGAGTGCGGTCAGCCCCACCACCGGCAGCGACAGCCAGCCGATGGCATAGAGCTGCTGGAAGAACTCGCGGGCATAGAAGGGCGGCCGCAGCATGGCGGCCAGCGTCAGGGCCGCGAAGCGGGTGACCGCGCCGATCGCGGCAAGCGCCGCGCGGCTGCCGCGGCCGGTGGCGACCAGAACACCGGTCACGCCGCGTCCTCGCGCACCCCCGCATAATGGCGGTCATAGCGGGGGCCGAGCGCGGTCAGGATCTCGTAGCCGATGGTTCCGATGGTGTCGGCGATGCCGTCGACCGACTGGGCGGGGCAGATCAGGTCGAGGCGCTCGGGGGTGTGGTCGAGATGGGTGATCTCGACCGTGGTCAGATCCATCGAGACGCGGCCGCGGATCGGGCAGGGGATCCCGCCGCAGAAGACCTGCCCGCGGTTGGTGAGCGCCCGGATCAGCCCGTCGGCATAGCCGGCCGATAGGGTGGCGAGGCGGGTGCGCACCGGTGCCGTCCAGCTGCCGCCATAGCCCACGGTCTCGCCCGGCTCCAGCCAGCGGGTCTGGATCACCGGCAGCGACAGCCGCACCGAGGGCCGCCCCTCGGAGAAGGGCGCGGCGCCATGCAGCCCGATGCCGGGGCGGGTGAGGTCGAAGTGATAGTCGGGGCCGAGCAGGATGCCCCCCGTCGCGGCGAGCGAGCGGGGCAGGCCGAGCCCGTCGGTCATGGCCCGGAAGGCGGCGAGCTGCGCGGCGTTCATCGGATGGCCGGGCTCGTCGGCGCAGGCGAGGTGCGACGTCAGCAGGGTGGGGCCGAGCGGCAGCAGATCGGGCGCCGCGGCGGCCCAGTCGGCGGGCTCCATGCCGAGGCGGTTCATGCCGCTGTCGAGCTGCACGCCGAAGGGGTGGCCGGGAAGGCTCTCGCGGTGGCGGGCGGCCTGTTCGGGGCTGTTGAGCATCGGCACCAGCCCGGCCTCGCGCAGCAGGCCCGCATCGCCCGGCATGTGACCGCCATAGACGTTGATCTCGGGGCCGGGGCCGAGGATCCGGCGCAGGGTGGCGCCCTCCTCGGCGATGGCGACGAAGAAGCGGCGCGCGCCGGCGGCGGCCAGCGCCGGGCCGACCCGGTCGATCCCGGTGCCATAGGCGTCGGCCTTCACGGTGGCGGCGGTGCGCGCCGGGCCGGGCCCGCGCGCCGCCAGCGCACGCCAGTTCGCCACGATGGCGTCGAGATCGACGGTGAGGATCGCGCGGGCCATCCCGCCCGTTTGGGTGTCGTGGCTTGGGGCGTCAAGCCGGAAACGCGCCGTCCCGGCGCGGCGCGGGGCGCTCAGAACGGGCGGGCG
>PUNI01000338.1 GCA_003551745.1 Paracoccaceae bacterium
GATCATGGGGCTTCTGACCCTGGGCGCGGCCAGGGGCAGCGAGATCGTGGTACGGGTCTCCGGGCCCGAGGCCGCCGCCCTGGCGGCGGCGCTGTCCGAACTGGTCGGCGACTGCTTCGGCGAGGGGATGTGACGCCGACCGCCGTCCCGGCTTGGACCGAATCCCTCCCGAGAAGCCGTTCGCCCGGGGCGCGCACCGCCTCGCGCATCGGCCGCAGTTCGAGGTCCTGCAGGCGCGTCGCCTTGACTCGACCCGAGTTCGAACCGGCCGAACTCGGCTGGACGCTGCAGATCGCGCCGCCGAAAAACGAGAGGACCCGCACCAGCAGGTGTAGCGCCTGACGGGTCGGGATCCGGCGCCGGGCGCCAGTTCCTCCAGCACGTCCGTCACCTCGGCGAACCACGGCGTCTCGCCGCCGACGAGAATGCCCTCCCCGGTGGTCGCAGGGCGTTCCGGCGCGCGCAGATGCGCCTCGGCCACGTCGCAAACATCCGCGAACGGCATGGAGGGGCGTGACGCTCAACGGGTGCCGGGCACGGATGGTCGCGCGCCCGGCGGGACCAGCATGCGCCCGGCGCGTCGGTGCAGGAAATCGCCTGCCGGTCGGGTCGGGGCGCGAGAATTGATCTGTCTCAAGGCCCGGTTTTCCCGGGGCCGTCAGGCTGCGAGAAGATCGGGGCGCGCCGGGCGGCCCGACGACGCGGGCCGGGGTGCCCGGGAACGGGGGGATCGGGCGTCATGGATACCGTCAGGGACTTCGCCCATGTGATCGGCTTCGACGCGCTGGGGCGCGGCGACGTGCCGAGGGTGGGCGGCAAGAATGCCTCGCTGGGCGAGATGGTCTGCCATCTTGGCGCCAAGGGGGTGGCTGTGCCGCCGGGCTTCGCCACCACCGCCGACGCCTACTGGCACTTCATCGCGGCGAACGGGCTCGAAGACCGCATCGCCGGGCTGCTGGACGAGCTGACCGCCGGCAAGGCCACGCTCGCGGAAACCGGCGCGGCAATCCGGGCCGTGGTCCTGAAGGGCGATTTCCCCGACGATACCGCGGAGGCGATCCGCGCCGCCTACGGCGACCTCTGCGCCCGGATCGGCCGCGCCGACGCCGATGTCGCCGTGCGCTCCTCGGCCACCGCCGAGGACCTGCCCGACGCGAGCTTCGCCGGCCAGCAGGAGACCTTTCTGAACATCCGCGGCGAGGCCGCGCTGATGGACGCCTGTCGGCGCTGCTTCGCCTCGCTCTTCACCGACCGGGCGATCAGCTACCGGATCGCCAAGGGCTTCGATCACATGAAGGTCGCGCTGTCGGTGGGCGTGCAGGCTATGGTGCGCTCCGACACTGGCGGGTCGGGCGTGATGTTCACGCTGGATACCGAGTCGGGCTTCGACAAGGTGGCGGTGATCGACGCCGCCTGGGGGCTGGGCGAGACGGTGGTGCAGGGACTGGTGGACCCCGACGAGTACCAGGTGTTCAAGCCGCTTCTCGCCGACGAGAACCTTGCACCGATCGTCGAGAAGCGCCGCGGCGCCAAGGAGATCAAGATGATCTACGCCCGCGAGGGCGAACGCTCGACCCGCACGGTGCCGACCTCGAAGGCCGAGCGCGCGGGCTTCGTGCTGTCGGACGCCGAGATCCTGACGCTGGGCCGCTGGGCCTGCATCATCGAGGATCATTACGGCTGCCCGATGGACATCGAATGGGCCCGCGACGGCGGCACGGGCGAGCTGTTCATCGTGCAGGCACGCCCCGAGACCGTGCAGTCGCGCAAGGCCGCCGGGAGCTTCCGCAGCTTCACCGTCAGCGCCAAGGGCAAGGTCCTGACTCGGGGCCTCAGTGTCGGCGATCAGGCGATCACCGGCCATGTCTGCCTGATCGAGAACGTGGCCGACATCGCCCGCTTCCAGGATGGCGCCATCCTCGTGACCCAGAACACCGATCCGGACTGGGTGCCGATCATGAAGCGCGCCGCCGCCATCGTCACCGACAGGGGCGGGCGCACAAGCCATGCCGCCATCGTCAGCCGGGAGCTGGGCGTGCCGGCCATCGTCGGCACCGGCGACGCCACCCATGTGCTGCACGACGGGCAGGAGATCACCGTCAACTGCGCCGAGGGCGATACCGGTTTCGTCCATGACGGGCACGCCACCGTCACCGAGGAGGAGCTGGACCCGTCGACCGCGCCCGACACCCGCACCAAGGTGATGCTGAACCTCGCCAACCCCTCCGCCGCCTTCCGCTGGTGGCGGCTGCCCAGTGACGGGGTGGGGCTGGCGCGGATGGAGTTCGTGGTCTCCAACCACATCAAGGCGCACCCAATGGCTCTGGTGCAGTTCGACCAGCTGGGCGATGCCGCCGCCAGGACCGAGATCGTCGAGTTGACCGCCGGCTACGACGACAAGGCCGAGTATTTCGTCGATCGCCTGGCCCGCGGTCTGTCGCGGATTGCCGCAGCGGTGCACCCCAAGCCCTGCATCGTGCGGATGAGCGACTTCAAGACCAACGAATATGCCGGGCTGGTGGGCGGCGCGGCCTTCGAGACGCCCGAGGAGAACCCGATGATCGGCTTCCGCGGCGCCTCCCGCTATACCTCGCCGCGCTATCGCCCCGGCTTCGATCTGGAGTGCCGGGCGATCCGCCGGCTGCGCGAGGAGATGGGGTTTGCCAATGTCGTCGTGATGATCCCCTTCTGCCGCTCCGTGGCCGAGGCCGACCGGGTGCTGAAGGTGATGGCCGAGAACGGGCTGGAACGCGGCAAGGACGGGCTCGAGATCTACGTGATGGCCGAGGTGCCCTCCAACGTGATCCTCGCGCCCGAGTTCGCCGAGCGCTTCGACGGCTTCTCGATCGGCTCGAACGATCTGACCCAGCTGACGCTGGGGGTGGACCGGGACTCCGAGGCGCTGGCCGAACTCTTCGACGAGCAGGACGAGGCGGTGGAATGGATGATCGGCCATGTCATCCGCGCCGCCCAGCTTGCCGGGGCCAAGGTCGGGCTCTGCGGTCAGGGGCCCTCGGACCACCCCGATTTTGCCGCCTTCCTCGTGGAGCGCGGGATCGATTCGATCTCGGTGACGCCCGACAGCTTCCTGCGGGTGAAGGAGAAGGTCGCCGCCGCAGAGCGCGCCATGGGCTGATGCCGGCTGCCGCGCCCGGCC
>PUNI01000137.1 GCA_003551745.1 Paracoccaceae bacterium
GCGGGTGGGACGCCCGCCAGCCCGTCCTGCGGTGGCCGGGGCAGCCCCGCGCCGCGCCATAGGCCTCCAGCGCCCGCTTGCGCCCTTCGCCCAGATCCACCAGCGGCTCCGGATAGGGAGCCTCGGGCGACAGCCCCCAGCGGCGCGGCACCGCCGCGAAGAAGGCCAGCGCCTCGGCGCAGGGCCGCTCGGCCGTCTCGGCGAGGAAGCGGCGGCGGTAGGCGCCGTCGGGGTCGAACTTCTCGGCCTGGGTGGCGGGGTTGAAGACGCGGAAATAGGGCGCGGCATCGGGACCGGACCCGGCCGCCCACTGCCAGCCCATCGCATTCGCGGCCGGGTCCCAGTCGATCAGATGCTCGGCGAACCAGTCGAGCCCGATCTTCCAATGCGTCATCAGATGCTTGGTCAGGTAGGAGGCGACGATCATCCGCCCGCGATTGTGCATGGAGCCGGTGACATGCATCTCGCGCATGGCGGCATCGACGAAGGGCTCGCCGGTCATGCCCCGGCGCCAGCGCTCGGCGGCCTCGGAGTCGCCCCGCCAGGGAAAGCCGTCCCACTCCGCGCGCCAGTTGCGCTTCACGATATGCGGCGTGTGATGCATCAGGTGATAGGAGAACTCGCGCCAGACCAGCTCTTTCAGGAAGGTCTCGGCGCCGGCCTTGCCCTCCTCCCGCGCCCGCACGCCGGCGTGCCAGACGCTGCGCGGCGAGATCTCGCCCAGGCTCAGGTTCTCGGAGAGCTTCGAGGTGCCCGGCAGGTCAGGCCGGTCGCGCGCGGTCGCATAGTCGGCGATCTTCCGCGCCATGAAGGCGCCGAGCCGGCCCTGTGCGGCGGCCTCGCCGACACAGGCATGGCCGGCGACCACCGCCGCGCCGCGCTCCATCGCCGCACCCAGCCGCCAGTCGGCCAGACGGGCGCCGTCGGGCCAGGCCTCGGGGGCCCGCAGCGCCCTGGGCGCAGGCAGCGGTGCGGAGACCTCGCGCTGCGCCACTGCCCGCCAGAAGGGCGTGTAGACGCGGTAGAAGCCGCCCTGCCCGGTCTCAACCTCCCAGGGCTCGTGCATCAGGTGGCCGGGCACGCTCCGCGCGTCGATCCCGCGGGCCTTCAGCGCCGCCTTCACCGCGCTGTCGCGCGTCTTCGAAACCGGGTCGTAGAGCCGCCCCCACCACACCGCGGTCGCACCGGTCTCGCCGACCAACCGTTCCAGGGCCGAGAGCGCCGGGCCGTCGCGCAGCACGAGCCGGCTGCCGAGCCCCTCCAGCGCCGCGGCGAAGGCGGCCAGCCCCTCGCCCAGCCGCCATGCCGGCGCCGCGCCGAGCGCCGCCACCCCCTCGTCGTTCAGAAACACCGGGATCACCGGCCGGCCGGTCGCCGCGGCCGCGTGCAACATCGGATTGTCGGACAGGCGCAGGTCGCGGCGCACCCAGCACAGGATCGGGGGTTCGTCGCTCACGCCGTCGTTCGCCTGCCCTGCTTTCGCTCAGAGCACGTGATCTAGGGCCGTGATCAACCGGTCAACCTCGTCGCGGCTGGTGTAGTGCAGGAAGCTGACCCGCAGCACGCCGTGGCGCGGATCGATCCCGAGCGCCGCCAGCGCCCGCACCGCATAGAAATCGCCGCCGCCCGCGTTGACCCCGTGCCGGGCCAGCCCGGCGGCCAGTTCGGCGCCGGGCCGCTCGTGATGGACCGCCACGGTGGGCGCGCGCCCGGTCGCCCGCAGCGGCCCGATCAGACGGATGTCGTTGCGCCCGGCGAGATAGTCGAGCAGCGGCTGCAGCAGGACCGTCTCGTGCCGTCGCATCATGTCATGCACCACCGGCGCCCGATCATGGGCATCGCGGCCGGCCTTGACGTGATGGCCGTAGAGCGCATCGAGATAATCGACGATCCCGGCGCAGGCGGCGATCTGAGCATGGTCGGGGCCGGCGGGATTGAAGCGCTTGCCGGGATCGGCGCCGTTGAAGAAATGCCCCTGGCTGGGCAGCCGCTCGGCGAGCGCGCGGTTGAGCACCATCAGGCCCTGATGGGGGCCGTAGGTCTTGTAGGTCGAGAAGAGATAGATATCGCAGCCCAGCCGCCCCACATCCGGCAGCCCGTGCGGCGCGTAGGAGACGCCGTCGACGCAGGTCAGCGCCCCGGCCCGACGCACCATCGCGCAGATCTGCGCCACCGGGTTGATCTCGCCGATGATGTTGGAGGCATGCGGAAAGCATACCAGCCGCACGTCGTCGTCCAGCAGCGCGGCCAGATCGGCAGGGTCGAGATGGCCGGTGACCGGGTCCATCTTCCATTCGCGCACCTCGATCCCGTCGGCCGCCAGCCGCCGCCACGGCCCGGAGTTGGCCTCGTGGTCCTGATCGGTGACGATGATCGCCTGCCCCGGGTTCAGCCACTGCCGGAAGGCCTGGGCCAGCACATAGGCGTTGGCCGAGGTGGAGGGGCCGAACACCACCTCGGCCTCCTCCACGCCGAGGATGCGCGACAGCCGCCGCCGCGCCTCGTCCATCTCCGCGCCGCCGGCCTCGGAGGCCGGATAGGGGCCGTAGGGCTGCACCTTGCGCTCGCGATAGAAGCGGTGCAGCCGCCAGATCGCGTATCTGCAGGTGAAGGAGCCGCCGGCATTCTCGAAGAAGGCCTGCTCGCGCAGCGCCGGCTCCTCGAACGCCGGAAACTGCTTTCGCACGAAAGCCAGATCGAGATCGACCATCATAGCCCCCCGGCTTGCCGAGGAGCGAACCCGCCCGGCATACCATACCATACGTTGCCCGACGGCGGGTTCAACCGTCCAAGGTGCCGCGCCCTCCACCCTCTGCCGGGCCGAACCGCACCTCGGTCATCCGGGCGCGGAAGAAGGGAGCCCAGTCGGGCGTGCCGAACATGTTGCCGACCTCCACTTCCACGGGCACGGTGAAGCCGTCCTGCGCGGCGTGGGCCGTCATCCGGCCGCCGAACGGCTGCAGCCGGTAGATGCCGTCGGGGTTGGCATCGCTCCAGCGCATCACCACGGCCTCGGTCACCCGGCCCTCGGCGTCCAGCGTCAGCCGGATCGGCTCCACCCCCGCGACGCCGGGAAAGCGCACCTCCGCCACACCGGCGGCGAGCTCGCGCCACTCGGCGCCGGCGGCGGGCAACAGCGCGGCCGGCGCCCAGA